>NZ_PUWT01000049.1:0-102125 GCF_002968995.1 Photorhabdus hindustanensis | reverse complement strand
CAGTTAATAAAATCACTGACGGTCAGCCAGCAGGAAGAACAAGGGGAACTGGCCTTACAGCATTACTGTGATAAACAGGAATTATCAGTATGAAAATATTGAAGATAACGCTGTCCTTATTATTTCTCTATTTTATTTACTGGGCGTTTGGCGACACCTTTTTTGACAGGCTATTTCCTTTTTCGCCTGATGAGAAGAAACAGTTGATTACGGTGGAAGGTGTCGTGCCGAAATACACAAAACCGTATGTGTCCGCGCAGTATATCTCAAAAGACTGCCTTAGATATCAGCTTGATGCAGGTATGTCGCCTTATCAAGTGCCGACTTATTATGGATTGGATTTGGATGTAAAAGCTGATCCGCAAACTGGTTACTTTCAGGCGAAATTGCCTTTCAATGGTGGAGGATGGTGTAAATGGAAAATCAATCGAGCGTTTGTGGCGGTGGGTTATACCGATGTTAGTCATCTGGTGAAAGATGCCGAACTCTCTTCGGGAACAGGATTAGCCGCCTTTATCAATGATGCCGCACGAACAAATTATTCTGAAGCCTCTGAGACTCGTGCATTGAATACGATAAATTTCAGCCCGGTTATTTACCCTGTTTTGAAAATGGTTGAGGGACGTCCAAACAGAGTTTCCTTACAGGGCAAGGTAGATTCGTTTCCTTTTCGGTTGAAATTAATGCCAGGAGAGGAATGGAAAATCACCTTCAAGCCTAAACTGGATGAAACCAAGATGCCGAAAATTACTGTCACTAACGGAAGGGGAGAATGGGTTGAATACCCTGGCGGGCACATTGAAATCAATACCCAAATGGTGGATACCCGTTACATAAAGTAACGTTCTATAAGGTTGTGTCACCAGTTTATCTAAATGCCAACATGAGAATACTGTTATTAAAAGGAACTATCTGTGTGAAAATATTGAAGATAACGCTGTCCTTATTATTTCTCTATTTTATTTACTGGGCGTTTGGCGACACCTTTTTTGACAGGCTATTTCCTTTTTCGCCTGATGAGAAGAAACAGTTGATTACGGTGGAAGGTGTCGTGCCGAAATACACAAAACCGTATGTATCTGCGCAGTATATCTCAAAAGACTGCCTTAAATATCAGCTTGATGCAGGTATGTCGCCTTATCAAGTGCCGACTTATTATGGATTACGTCTGGATGTGAAGTCAGATCCCCAAACCGGTTACTTTCAGGCGAAATTGCCTTTCAATGGTGGAGGATGGTGTAAATGGAAAATCAATCAGGCTTCTGTGGCAGTGGGGTATACCGATGTCCGACATTTGGTGAAAGATGCTGTGCCGTATACGGGAACCAGTTTAACCGCCTTTATCAATGATGCTGTCCAGACGAATATTAGCGAAATCCCTGCATCGAATACGATTGATTTTAATCCGGTTCTTTACCCTGTTTTAGAAATGGTTGAAGGATTTCCGAAAAGTGTATCCTTACAAGGTGAAGTTGAATTGTATCCCTTTAGGTTGAAGTTAACACCGGGAGCAAAATGGAAAATTATTTTTAAACCTAAGCTGGATGAAACCAAAATGCCAAAGGTCATAGTAACTAGGAAAAGTGAATGGGTTGAATATCCTGACGGGCACATTGAAATCAATACCCGAATGATAGATACCCGTTACATAAAGTAACGTTCTATAAGGTTGTGTCACCAGTTTATCTAAATGCCAACATGAGAATACTGTTATTAAAAGGAACTGTCCGTATGAAAATATTGAAAATCACGCTGTCCTTATTATTTCTCTATTTTATTTACTGGGCGTTTGGCGACACTCTTTTTGACAGGCTATTTCCTTTTTCACCTGACGAGAAGAAACAGTTGATCACGGTGGAAGGCGTCGCGCCTTAAGTATCTTGCCAGACCGCTTTGTGCTGTGCAGGCTCAATTGGAAGCTAACTTGATTATCGATAACCAGGAGGATGTATGAACACTTCTATGAACTGGAAACAATGGCTGACTACGCCTAATAAGCCACCTGTTTTCTTTATGCTCAATTCACTGGCGGAACCTAACCCGGTGGAGCTCTTTTATCGTAATGACTGGGTAGAGCAGGCTTTTCCGCTATACAGCAATACACCAATGGATCACCTGCTGGCGCAAAGCCCCTGGCTGGTTCAGCCTAAGTCAGGTTGTCTGTCAGTAATCGGTCATCTGCTTGATAGCCAAACTCTGAGCGATAACAGTTGGGGTTGGGCTTATCGCAGTGAGGATTTATGGGCGCGACAGCTTAATCATTGGCGTTCACGCCAGCAGGTGATATTACAGGAGAAACAGGTGCTCTTACGCAGTATGGATGCGCGTATCCTCGGTCAGTTATTACCGGCAATGATCGTCAGCGATTGGTCGGCATTTTTGACACCGGTAAGTGAGCTGATGATCGATATGCCCGAGCCGCAGATTTATTATCGGCCTGAAAATTGTGGTCACGGTGGGAGTGAACAAACCTTTGTCTTGGGCGACCATTTAATCGAGGCTTGGTTACATTCTGATTATGCTTTTCAAGGTCAGGTATTCGCACTTATTAGCGATTTATGGGAAAACCACGGTGAATTGGCTGATAAGCTGGATGAGCCAGCAGGGAAATTACAGGAACGGATTATTGATTGGCTGAAATCGCGTTTAGAAAGTGGATGTAATATTAGTCACCTGACCAGTGCAGATTATTTACAGACGCTCGATGAACAATATACGGGCATTAATTAGCGATTAATGGTCAATATTTTACGAATTCATAAACCTATCATTATGATGGCGATTTTAAACAAGAAGAAATGCGATTAATTTCTTCTTGTGAAATATTAATAAATTGTGGTTGGTGTAAATTATATAATTTATTTAATGTTATATTGAGGTTAATTTAATGGAAATATTTTTGTAATAAATTGAAATATAAAATATGAATGATAATGAGATATATTTATATTAAATGGAATGATATGGGTTTTCATTAAAATCATTATTCCAACATAGTGGTAAATTATATTTATTTTATAAATATAATGTAATTATTAAATAAATATTAAGAATTAAAGTGGTGAAATCCAATGTCAATTAACGCATGTCCTAATGTAAAAGAATGCAAAGTAGAAACATAGTTGTCATGTTCTATGGTTAATATTCTATTTCTGGAATGAAAACAAGAGTGTATGTGATGATATTTTGTTCAAAGCAACTAAAATATTTTATGGAGTCAGCTAAGAAAGAGTCATTCACGTTAGCGGCGGATACGCTTTGTATTACCCCCTCTCCACTTAGCAGGCTCGTATATCAACTGGAGCAGCGTGTGGGATGCCAATTATTTGAGCGATTACCGGGAAAAACCAAGCTTACAGAAGAGGGCAAGGCGTTATATCAGGAGTTATTGCCGTGTTATGAAAGAATCCTGCAAGTTGAGGATAACTGGAATTGTCGTAGAAATTATAAATTGTCAAACAGAGACAAACTAATTATTGGCACAAGTGGAGAATATGTTAATAAGATATCTACAGTCGTAAAAAGAGCGGTGCAACGTTATCATTACCGCGATGTTTGTATAATCAACAATTTCCTTATTGATGATTTAATAAGACAAGACTCGGTATTTTCTTCCTTAATAAAAGGGGATATAACGGTTTATGTGACTACGGAATGTTATCCAGATAATGATGATATTATCAGGATAGATGGCGCTTATCAAAAGCTGTCTCTTGCTGTATCCAGTGATATTTTAGAGCCAGAAAGTCATGCTGATAAAATAATATATAGTTTTCCTTTGGTTCAGCATAATAGTGCTTTTTTAAAACAATGTGATAATTTTATGCCATTGAATTGCCCGCCTGAATACCAGAATCTAGTGTTATTGACGGTGCCTGATTTTACTAATAGATTAGATCTGGTGAAAACGGGTGTCGCGATAAGTTTAATGACACCTAATGAAATGCGCTATTCTGCCCATATTGATAAAAGTATAGCGTTTCTGAATTTTGAATTACTTCCAGCACCATCGGTAAGATATTGTGCTTATGCGCTCAGAAATAAATATAAAGAGCCATTAAATTCATTAATTTCTGATTTGATATTTTAAATATTATCATAATTATATGATATTTAATGTTAAAATGATTTGTTAATATTCAATAAAATAATAAGAATAATCAAGCCATGAGATAAATATTCTCTCATGGCTTGTTCATAATTATTTCTGGATAAAGTTTATTTTACTGTTGTATTTTTTTTCTATCAGCGTGGCGAATTTCAGAGAAAGTTATTGCTTCGGCATATTCATTCGGACCTTCTTTCCTTCTTTTTCCTGTTTTCCAAGGCTTGTCTGATTTTAACTGCTCGATAGTCAATTTTTCACCGTTATATCCAGCCATCACAAATCTGAAATCAGGTGATGCTAGTTGTTTTATAAACCAATCCATGCCTAATTTACTTGTTTGTCTAAAAAATGCCGTTGCAATAGTATTTTTTAGCCATGATTGGTCTTCGGCTGATAAGGTGCTTTCAAGTTCTCCTGCACTTCCTGCGGAAGCAAATTTCGTTAATATATCTCTCTGCCTTTGAATAGTGAAATCGTTACCGTCGCTATTTTTGAAAATGAATGCGTCTAATTTCTGGAATCGTTTTTGGCCGGATAACCCACTGAAAAGTCCCTTTGGCGGTAGAAGGTTTTTTATTTTACTCTGAATATCTAATTTTCCTTGATTTTCTACCATATGAAAACTCCATGACGCAGTGTAAGCATATTGTTGTTCATAGGCTTCCTGTTTAATTTTATCCGTAGCTGAATCCGCCTTTATACCTATAGCATCCAGATATTTAAGTGAGTTAGCTCTTATATTTCCCTCATTCAATTTAGGCGGGCTGTCTTCTTTAAGATTTTGAGAAATTCTAAAATAATCAGACAGACTTAATTCACCCATGATACCTAGCCCGGCATTATACTCATCGATGGTAACCGGATTCTTATTAGCAGCGAATGCTTTTCCCATCTCAGATCCGCGGTGATGACTGAAACCATATATAACCGTGTGTTCGACGTCTTTAATTTCAGGGACTCTACCATCAGTATCATGATATTTAATTGGATTATTCCTCACCATCCGATATAAATTCAGCCCATCGATTGTTCCTGCCGGATCGGAGCTTAACCACCGTCCTATCCACGGTTGGTAATACCGATAGCCGTAGTAATATAGCCCGGTGGCATCCCGCTCTTTGCCTGAATAACGGATAGTTTTATAACTGGCTTCTGTCTGATTCCTGGCGGCCCATAATGCTGTTCCACCATAAGGATAATACTCTTCTTCACTGATAATTTGTCCTTCGCTATTTAATTCAAGCTGACTGGAACCGATAAGATTATCGTAACTATAACGCAACTGATTATTGTCGATATCTTCCGGTTTACCGCTCTCCCAATGTAATACTCGTACCTGTGCCCGGCCCGCTTCTCCTACGGTGATAACTTGCAAATCTTCGGTTGTGGTCGTGCTGTTTTGTGTTAAACGGAGTTCCAGGCTCGGCAAATAAGTTATTCTCTGTATTTGAGCGTTGTTGCTGGCCCGCTGTTCATTGACTTTTAATATCCGTTTCCCGTCGCCACTATAACGATACCATTCCCGATCATCATTGGCGCTCTTGTCCCGTTTAACCAGTGTTACTTGTTGCAGTTCACCACGAGTATTCCAGTTCAGGTTTTGTCCTGATATCAAGGTGTTCTGATGTCCGCCTGCATCAAACAAAGCATCTACTTGCGCCGGATCTTCGGTCAATGTGCTGAGTACTGCGCGGTTGCTGCGATTTGAAACCGTGATATTGGTGGTGTAGTTGTTTTGCGTCGCCGGTGAACTGTGCTGGATTTTAGTCAGGTTGCCGCCACAGTCATAAATATAAGTACGGGTATAGTTAGTATAGGTGTTGTTATCAGAAGGTAGAGCCGGGGAGGGAAATTGGTTACTTTGTTGACCTATATTCGCCATTTCGCGCCCGGTGGCGCTGATAAGCTGATACAGGGAATCGTAGGTATACGTGTTTTCCGGCACCACTTTCTGATTGTGCCAAAAGCGGGTAGCTTCCGCATCGTTACGGATACTGATGACATTGCCTACCGGGTCATATTCATAGCGCAGATCTTGCAGCACTTTAGTGTCTGACGGACGACGGGTTTTGATACCGATCAGCCGTTGGGTTTCCGGTTCATAACTATATTCGGTGATAACACCATTGCCGTGTTCTTCGAGTAATTTTTGTCCGGCGGCGGAGTAGGTCAGGGATTTGATAATCACTTGTTCCGTCTGGCCTTTGAGTGTTAGCCAGCTCCCGTTTAGCTGCCCGGCCACATCGTAAGCTAGCCTCTGAATGTTTCCTTTGGCATCGGTCTGAGTCAGTAAAGCGCCGGTGGCATCGAAGGTGCTCAGGGTTGTGTAGATATCATCAGCCAGCATGTTTTGCCAGACGGTTTCGTTATCACCTGTCCAGTTAGCTTCTTGGGTGTCGATCAATAGTTGGCTGGATTGAGATAAAACAGTACCGGTCAGTGATAAACTCTCTAACCGGGTAACTCCCGCCGTGTCATAGTGACGCACGCACTGGCCGGCAAGGTTATGGTTTTTCTCTGCTTCGGTATTGCCAGCCCAAATCAGGCGTTCGGTGATACGCGATGTTTTTTCCTCGGGTGTTTGTTCGGTAACAGATAACAGACGGCCGGGCAGGGAAGAAGTTTCATATTGTCGAGTTTGTATAACCCCTGTTGCAGTCACCGTTAGTAGCGGACGGCCTTCAATATCATTCAAGGTGACAGTGCGACCTGCATCAATGCTCTCTGTACATAGGGGATTACCGGTCAAATCATACTGCCAAAGAAAATTGGGTTTGATCGTATTGTTGGTTTTCTTGGCCTCATATAGGCGCGGATCGATGCTTTGATTTAGGTATCCGTGAATATCGTATTGATGGCGGGTAATACGGGTATCGGGATCACCATTTGCGGTAGTACGATGAAAATCGATGTTACGGATTATCAGACCACGGTTATCGTAAACGCTGACAGTAGGGGTTTTTTGATAAAGTTTGGGATCAATGTTTTTCATGAGTTACCTCGTTGTTGGGTTGTTGTGTGTAATCCTTTCTGCAATCACAATTTTTGTCTGCATATTAGTTTTCTTACGATAGTGTAGTGGATAATTTTCCAGTTTAACTGGAGACAGATGGTTTGTTGTGGCAATGGGAATGCTTTATTGCTTTCCTCCATGATCTTGATGATGCGTAATGAGGCGGCGCCAAAGCCAGTTCAATCCGGTACTGCCTGTTGTGCCGAATAGACCTGCAATCGCAAAAGTCATATAGATGCCGCCGCCACTTTCAAAACTCAGCAATCCTCCCAGTACACCGGTAAAACAGGAGATGATGAGTTGACAGAATACGTTGATCCAACTCCATTTATATTGTTTGTTTTGCATATCAATGAGGTACCTTACGAGTCCGCCCCAGGCCGCAATAAAACCAATGATCAACCAGATAATAAGTTGAGTGTCTGACGGTATTATGAGCAACACCTTTCACCTCTATCTATGTTTCCCGCCTGTCAGCCAGGCGGGATTGATCACGTTACATCTTTACCTTCTTCACCTCAGCGGCTGTGTCATTTTCATCTTCATTGACAGTAAACCAGGGAGTGAACAAGGTTCGACGGAACCAACCTTTTGCGGTGATAACCTTGATTTCTCGACCTATGGGATCATAGACATGGGTATCTGCATAAGCTTCTTTTTCCTGCCGGGCACTATCATTGCTGACGTATCGCCAGTCATTGAGGAAATAGGGCTGATAGGTACGTATCGGTTGCCCCTTATTGTCATATTCCGTTCGTCCAGTCACTGCCCAACGGTTCTCAGTATGCTGGAGATTTATAATCAAAGAGCCGTCTTCATTGCGTTGCCAGGCCATGCCTGCCTCATGTCGGGCAGCGGCTTGCAGCAAGCGGCCAAAGCCATCACTGAATACCACCTGTTGACGGATCTGTTGCCCAGTATCGTGATCATAACGATCCGTAGTCAATGTCAGGTTGTGAGGAGGTAAACGGGAATTGTCGTTCAACAAGTTAAATTGCTGATGGGTTGCCTTTTGGCTTTGTACCCAGCGGCGATAAGCCAGTGGGCACAGGCGTCCATCTTCGGTGATGATTCGGGCGTTATATAACTTTTGCCGGTCTTGCTCTGCCAGTCTATTGAGGGTCTTCTGACTTAATACTGGCATCCAACTTTCTGGTGCGTAGACCTGACACTGTGCTACAGGGAGCGGTTTTTTTAACTCAATAGCGGTATTAACATCGGATGGTGGAGAAAATGATGCTCTTTCCGGTGAGGAATAACCTGTCATCTTGCCGTTTTCAGTTCCCCAAAAGCGCAATGTGATTGGTCGGCCCAATGCATCCAGTGTGATAAGGTGCTGATTGTCATTGATATCGGTGAGTTGCACCGGGGTCAGAAAACGCCAGTCATATCTGGCTGAGGTTGTCAGTCCAGCAGCATCCCGGGTTTGTACCACAACGCAATAGTTTGCATCCCAGATGAGGGTGATTTTACCGGTGAGTTGGGTGTTGCTCTGTTTTTGCGGGCGCCAGAACTGTGCGGCTGTACCGTAATCGGTATAGCCGTGATGGGCTACCCAAACTTTATCTTCTCCAGTGCGAGGGAATAGATAATTTGTTTGCTGATATCCGGCTTGCTCCAGCGTCGTTGATAATTTATCGGACGGGATGCTTCCATTGAACGCCGATAATGTGGACTGATTGAATACCGTTGTCTCGGTAAAGGCAATTAGAGCTTGCCGTGTTGGTGTTTGCAATGGCGCCGCGTTTTGCCCGTCGGTATAAACGATTTGTTGTTGGCCGAGGTATTCACGTGGTTTATCGTTCGCGATCAGGCTATCTTTATCGCTCAGTAGTTCCAGATTTAAACCACCAGCAGGTACATTTTCAGAGTCATAAGTAAAGATATCACTGCGGGTACTATCCGGTAATCCCAACACTCGAACGGTATTGTTGGTCAGATGATGCCAACTGGATTGTTGATAGGTGAGCCGTAATTGGCGTTGTTGGTCATCATAGCTGTTGGCTAACAACTTATCAGGCAATGTATCAGGATACAGATTGATTGCCGGTTGCCGGCGGCGCGGATACTGTACCGAAAGCTGTTTTAGCGGCTGACCAAATAGATCACTGGATAGCGTAATATTTTGACTGCATTGCGGGTCGCCGGCGATACGTTCGTAGTGATAGTTGCGGCTTTCAACTACAGATGACCAAAGTACAGGGTATCGGCTGTCGGTATGCTGTAATCGACGTACCTGTGAACGAAATTCAGTGACAGTATAGGGAACGTGTTTATTGGTACTATCGTCCAATCCGTACAGTTCACTACGTAGCAGTTGACCTTTCAACGCGCGGTTGAACCAGTACCGACTGTTATCATCTTCCGGTGTTAACAGAATATCTTTGCCATCTTGCCAAGTCGTAAAGCGTGGTGAGAAACCGACGAAAGCTTGATCATCACCACGCCAATACTCAGTTGATAATGCGTTATCTATCACCGGCAGTCCGGTGGCATACCAGTTTTTGGTCAGCGCCGGTGGCGTGCGTTCTGGCGCGTTGCCTTGAGCCAGTTGATGGCTGTCTGTCTGCTCTACATAACCAAATCCGCGAAATTCCCGCTCGCGTCCGTCCCATGCGCCACGAGCATAACGCAGTGTTGTGACTAATTTGTTGCCGCTGATTTCATCTTCTGTTTCCGTTTGCCATAGGGTGTGGACCGGGAAGGGGAGATAGCAAACCGGTGTTTGTCCGGCAGTCAGCGCCGCGGCTTTTTCATCCAGCCAGAATTGGGAGGAACTGCGGTAACGCAAGGTGTGATGGACCCCCATATTGTTGTTCATTTCATTGAGTAACCACGGCTTCATGTTGGTCAGATCGCAGCGCCAGTGATGGGGAGACATATGCGGCACGCTCAGTATCAGGCTGGCGACGCCTAATCCTTGTACATCGGCCATTTGTAACTGACAGGTATGATCAAAACGCAGACCTTCCGGGAAGCGTAATGTCACTGGTTCAGCAAAGCCATTGCCACTTTTGTTCAGGAAGATATCCAGACGGTTTGTATGAACATAAATCAGATCCGTTGGACCGCTGCCATCCAGATCGGCCAGATAAACTTGAGCCGGGTTAAACTCGGTTGCTGGCTGGCTGAATCCCGGTAAGGTAATGGGTTGACCAAAACGTCCGTGCCCCAGATTAGGCCAGCAGGTGACTTTAGCCGCGCTCACTTCAACCAGATGCGCCTGACCGGAACCCAATACATCACTAAACGCCACTAACTTACGCGGATCGGCGCCCGGCACTGGCAGTGTGACATCACCGGATTGCACCACATCTTTCCCTTTGGCAAAGCCGTCGCGGGTATTGGCATATAAACGCACGCTCTTAGGGCCGATCAGCACCAAATCGGATAGCCCGGCTCCCATTAAATCGGCGAGTTGTGCGCGCGGATGGGTATATTCCACCGGCAGAGCGTTGAGTGGGGTAAAACGTGTCCAACTGCCATCTGGGCGTTGGCTATGATATCCCCGTAATCCTGGTCCGGTGATAACCCAATCAAGTTGGCCGTCTCCGTTGATATCTATCAGCGAGGCGTTACTTTGTAAGGAAGGGATAACCGATAAAGGTTGCATCTTTTCCCAAGTGACAGCATCTGGGGTACTTTCTGCCTGACGCTGTGCAGAACGGTACCACCAGGCGCCTTTATCCTGATATAGCAGGCCCGGTAATCCTTCGCCTTTTAGATCAACCAGTTGCCAGCTCTGAATGGCATTGAAGTTTGCCAGTACATCCATCGGTTGCCAGTGAGCGTTATGTCGCGGTGAAAAATCCTGATATGCCAATTCTAATGGCGGCAGGGTGACGACATTACCATCTTGCTCGTGTCCCACTCGACGAACGAATACTAGCGTGCTGGCTATCGCGCTTTCGTCGTAATTGAGTATCAGGCGTGAAACCAGCGTTGGTCCGTTGTGTTCTGTTATCTTACTATCCAGTGCTTGCAGGTGATGGTACATCAATACCTGACGGCATAAGCGGCGGGTACGAATCTCAAAGCCATATTCATAACGGGAAAAACGGTCCTGACGACAAAGCCAGCTACCTGTAGTCGAAAATGCTGGTGGCGTTTTCAGGTTGTTACTGCGTTCGCCGTAATCAAATACCAGATAGAATAACCAATCTGCTTGTGATGGGGCGCTGCCATCCAGACCGGGTAACGTTTCGCAGGCTGTACGGTTGCCGTAATACACGATGTGTAAATAACGTTGCGCTGTAGCCTGTAAATGGTGCGTAATTTCATCTGCTTCGCAACCTGTGTCATCTTCGGCGCGATATTGATAATAAATTTGTTCGCCACGTGATGATACAGAGGCTTCCAGCAGCCATTGTGCTGTTTGTGTAGTTTGTGTAGTTTGGGACGGGTTGCTAATCCGCGCTTGCGGTGATTTACCCAGTAGATGCATCTGCCCATCTGGGCTATATATCAACCAAAAATCTGTTTTGCCGGTTGTCTTGGGCTGCCAATATTCTAATCGGCTGAAATGGCTTTCCAGACGGGAACGGTAGCCGGTGACAGTAAAGGTGGCGCCTAAATTGATACCCTGTAATGTGGATTCGTCGCGGGATTGATCCGCTACCACCAGCACTTCGCCTTCTGGCCCCAAAAAGGTATCGGTTTCGTCATAATAGGGAACGCCAAAATGGGTGCGGCGGCGAATAGTCATAACGTTGCAATCCCATCCCAGACCAAATGGGCTGTTACCGGCGCCGCTGTTGTAATTCAGTGTGAGTGCGGGAGCATAACCGCGCCCGGCAGAAATAGGCAATGGTAGAGATAGCGCGGCCATACCATCCGGGCCAGTGGGGGTTAATGCTTCACCCATTCCCGTGATAGCGCCCCCCCCTTTGGGCAGTGACAGTTCCGTAATACTAAAATCTTGTGAATTTTGCATGAAAGACTCCTTTGCAGGCCCCGCTTAGGGGCCTGTTTTAGCACTTAATTGAAATCGTTATTGGCGAATGGTGTAGCGAATATGCAGAATGATGTCGCTTAGACTCTCCAGCATGGTTTTTTGTTTTTCGGTTGCATTCGGGAAGCTTAATGTCAGCGTACCTTTATCGATTTCGATTCCTTCAAACGGCAGGAATTTGCCATCGTTGAAATCCAACTGGAACTGACCGCTGTCATTCATTCCGTGAGAAACTGCCAGCGCTTTACAACCTTTGGCTAACCCGGTGGCATCTCCGCCATAAGACAGAATCGCTTGCACATCCTGATAAGGTCCTAACAGTGCCGGCAGGGTGACACTGATCTGTTTAATCCGGCGAACGTTACCGGCTCCACTGCTTTTTGGGTAATCGTTACGAATTTGTAAGTCAGCTAACGAAATAGATGCTTGCAGAGAAGTTTGAGCATTTCCTGTACCAAACTTCAGGGTGTTATTTCCGGTACCAAAGCTCGGTGTGTTATTTCTGCTACTGGTAGTGTCTGGTTTCTTATTCACCAGTTCTGCAATTTTCTCGGTCAGAGAAAATTGGCCTTTCTCTTTATAAACTTCTGCTAGTGAAACGGTACGTTCTACCTCCAGTACGCGTTGCTCCTGTTTCAGGTGGGCATCTTCCATTTGTGCCAGATTCAGCATTAAGGTTTCTCCCGCCAGCAGACCGGCATGGGTTCCCTGCCAGGCACCGGGCTTGATAAAGCGTGCTGCGGCATCGTTAGTCTCCCAACGATAGGCCATTTCAGCCATCAAACAGCGAGCTACTGTTAAATCATAGAACTGGAAGTAAATGGCGGACAGCCGACCACGCAGCCAGTTGTATAATGCCTGATTGCTGAACTTATGTTGCAGGAAAGTCAGTTGTGCGTGCGTCTGCTCTTGTTGGGTTTTCAGGCTGGTTTTCTGCAACACGGCGGCTTCACGGCGTACGACTAATGATTGAAGTTGAGCATCGATTTGTTTCAACTCTGCATCAGCGTTGTTACGCTGGATTTTCCACTCCTGTCGACGCCGACGGTAGGCTTCAGACTGGCTGATTTTATCCGCTTCGGTGCTCATGACACTGGCGGAGAATTCCATGACATTGCCTGTGGCTTGGGCGATTGCCCCCCAATGGCTACCGCCATCAGCGAAGCCGAAGATGTTGGGAGCCAAATCAAGTGCTGCGCCTGCCAGATGTGATGCTTGAAGTGCAGTAGAGATGCCTGCGACGGAGGCTCGCAACGCCATTGCCTGTTTTTCACCCGCGTTGATGTCTTCATCGTAGAATTTGCTGTAGCTATCAAAACGCGATTTAGCTCCGGCGCGGGTTTTTTCTAGTACAGTTTTTTCAGCATCCAGCTCTTCAATGGTTTTGTCCTGTATGCTGAGATTGGTTAATATCAGTTCCGCCGCTTGATTCTGCAACAGCGTGTTTAATGCTTCCGCATCCTGACGTTCGATAATATTTTGTAACGTGGAACCGAATTGGGTTAGCTGGCTGACCATACTGCGGGCGTTTTCCAGCATATGTGGGAAACGCCAAACTGATATAAACTCTGACGGAAGATTGCTTCCACCTTGTGAACTGGCGACGGCGGCGCTGAGCAGCGCTTTTGGATCTGCCGGTGTCGCAAAAATAGGCAAATGTAAAGGTTGACCATCAATAGAGAGGTTATGGCGCAGGTTATACAGCCGTTGTTCCAGTTTCTGCCAATAGCTCAACATTACTTCATTGACCTGTGGCAGGAAAAGATCTGTGTTGCTTCCATCTTTAGGCTGGCCTTGTCGTAAATCTGCTATTGCTTTGGCATGTGCCTGTTGTTTTTCAAGATCTGCGGCCTCTTTTAGCTCTGGATCACTCCATGTTGAACTGAGTAATAAATGAGGTTTATCGCCTAATAGATGCAGTGCCTGCATATACCACATTTTGGCTTCGGCGAGTGTGTCCCGTTCCAATTGGCGGTAGGCGTAATCTCCCTGTTTGATCAATAGATCAAGGGTGCGCATAAAAGTAGCGACTTTGTAGTGCATTGGATCATGTTGAGCTATGGCATCGGGATCAAATGTATCCAACGGATCATCGTTCCAACTGGTGTCTTCTTGTAATGGGCGAACATTCCAGCGGTAATGCTGCATTTGACCATTGACAATATGTCCAGATGGATTCCAGACATATTTCAGCCAACGGTTAGCCTCATCGAAGTTTTGCTCGTGAAGTAAACGTTGAGCGATCAACATCGGGGTATAGTAGAACAGTTCCCAGAAATAGAGGCTGTTGGCGCCGTTGAAGTCCATTGGTTCTGTGTTGTCCGATGTGATAACAACATTAAGATCTCGCTCTGTATCCCAACTGGACTCTTTTGTAAATGTGGTCATAGCCAGCGAAGACTTGTTCTCGTCCAATATTCCGGATTTCAGTCGGCCTTTTTGACATTTCAGGTAGATACCTAATTTACCTGTCAGATTACGAAGAGACATAAACGGATCATAAGGTTCTATTGTTAACTGGGAAATTGGGACAAACAAAGTCACTTGTTGTTTGGTATCAGTCAGTGTACCGCTCCAAAAAGTATGATCCCCTGGTTCCTCACTTCCTATGTTCAGTACAAGGTCTGCCTTGCGATTTGTTCCATGTTTATCTGCATTGTATTTGGGTACGGTTATTGCGATATAAAATCCGTATCCTAATTGCGGCTCCTGAATGTTCTGAGTTTCCATACTTAGAATAGTATTAATCCCAGCGTTGGCTTGACTAATTAATTTACGGGCAAACAGGGTATTAAGGCGAGTACGATAGGCTCCCCATTGCATATATTGTGCCCCACTTGGATCGTGGTGAAGGGTCAGGACATCATTAATATTCGCTTTTTTGATAATACGAATACTGAAATGTTCTTCACCTAGATTACGTTGTTCTTTACCACTTTCAAATGCGTCAGCAGATGCTGTAAAGGTGATATCAATACTTGCTTCATTATTTTTAAATACTAGAGTGGAGACATCTATTTGGTCGAGATTATTAAACTGATAACACATTTCTTCAAAGTTTGGTGTCGGTTTAACTGAAACTTTGTCGTTCGCTGTATATAGTTTACTGTCTAATTCTCCATTCTCCTTCACTGTTTTCACTGTGATTTTAACGTTTGAATACTCAATTTTTGTATTAATAAATATCGGTCCAGAAACGTCAGTGTCAATACCACCGTGGTCATCCATATAGAAATATCTTGTAAATAGCTCTTCGTTTTCAAGTGAATTGATGATGTAGCCATCGTTACCACTGATATTAAGATCATCTTTGTTTTTAGGTATTTCTTTCGCCTGTTGTGGATCAGGGTTAGGGAACCAGGCTCTTGTAAAGTTAGTGGCACTATCCCGATAAAACAGAAGTCTTCCTTGACTAAGCTTACTTTCATTTCCTTCATATTGATAAACAGGGTAGATAAATTTTTTATTTGATAAATTATTTTGGTTAATACCTAGCGTAGTATAAATAATAAATTTATCACCTAGCTTGCCGTATTTCTTTATCAGATTGCACTGATTACGTTGTCGACCTTCATATCCATTGTGAATAATTCTTAACTTTGGTGAGATTTGGATTTTTGAGCCTTTTGGTTCGGGGCGGGTAATCAGAATATTCCCACCGTATACCATACTCAGGTAGCCCTCTCCCCAATCATAACCATTATTACTGTTTACTGATGAAGGGATTTCGTAGCTTTCTGCATAGCGGTTATTGACTCTTATGACATTGTTGGTATCAAACTGTTTATGAGCATTAAGTCTGTAACTTTCGGGTGTCATTTCCTCAGGAGACATATTGGAAGTGATATATAGCCCTTTTATTGGTGCTGTGTATGTGTTTCCTGTTTTTTCTGTGTAATTATTTAATTGCTCCTGTTTTTTATAAAACATAACCAGCAATTTATCTTTGCCTTGATAACTTGCACAATAGAGCCCTAACGCTTTATTCAGTTCTAAATTTAGACCAGATATTTTTTCATCTACATCAAAGGTAATTGGTGTATTCCAGGTGCCGTCATAACGAATATGTGCCAATTTCAGTTCATAATGATAGCTTGTGGTCGTTTTGCTTCCTTGTTTGACAGCTTCTCCTTCTGCTCGATTAGTTACCTTCTTCTGTTCCAGCCAGATAATATACAGGCGGGATTGGTAGACTACCGGGCGGATAGTATCTTCGTAGGGATTAATTGGGCAGTCAATTTTGTGCCACTCGCTCCAGGCATTAGCGGGGAATTTACCTTCGCTGAATTTATTGTGATCCACACTGCGCCAATAATATTGATTCACTTCTGTTTTGCTGTGCCCGATAAAGTAAGTTAATCCTTGGTCATTATTAATGTTGTCATGATAGGCGCTGACTACTTCCAGATTAGCCACTTGTTCGAATGATGTCAGATAAGATTTAAAAGCATCTTCTACGGTATCGGTATTCAATTGACTTTGGCTGATAGATTGCAGTAGCGCATCTATCATTTTTGTCTGGCCGATCCGCAGTGTTGGATCGATGTAGTTTTCAGGGTAGTAAAGGAGCTTAGTAATACCAGCCCAGGTGCTGTAGCGTTTGTTGTATTTATCCCAGTTAGTGAAGAATGAACGGCTAGTGACACTTGTGTCGGTATCTCCCTCCATATTTTTCAACGCGCGGTTAATATACAGTTGGATACTGGCGATAGCTTCCGCAATCTCCGTGGTTTTGATGGCTGAGGAAACTTGGTTATCGATTAATAGGTATTGATATAGATCATCACGGTCTTTAATTACCGTATGTTTTCTTTCTTCTCGATCTTTTTGGTTATGAGAATAAATATAGTATGTACTTAACGCGTCGCTGCGAGACTCATCCAAAGACGCATACAGGGCATTGGCTTTTTGGGTATCTAGTCCGGCGGTTAATATTGAAGCGACATTTTCCCATTGGGCATAATTAGCAGAAGATTCTATGTCTAATATTTTCGCCAGTTCAGAAACGCCTTGTGGAGAGATGTTCAATTGACGCGAGATGTTAATCCATTGCAATAGGCTGTCGATAGATGACCAGTTGGATAAACCAGTTTTTGCCTGGGTCTTGGCTTGTTCTAGTAGATTTTTATCAAGACTCATGGCGTTAGCCAATAGTTCTGCTGTTAATGTTCCTTTTTCAAGTTCGGTCAGTACAGAAGGGGCATTTTTATCTAGTGAGTTAATCCAGTCAGCAAAACGCATTAGTGACATGAGTGTTGATACGTCATGTGCCGGTATTGTCCCGGTTGTTTCAGTTGCTTTGGTTTTAATAACAAAGTGTTGCGGCTTTGTCACAAACAGACGCAAGGTGCTTTCGCTAAGGCCAGTAGAACGGTAAATCAGTGCTAGTTGTGCTAGACACTGGCAATACTGGACAGCTTGTTGGATTGAGTTATCTGATGCAGTTGTTCCTGTTGGTTCCGATGATTGAGTTCCAAAGGGATTTTTCCGCAACCAGTCCCAGAGTGTGTCTGCTGTCATTTTGTCTGCTTTGCCAGAGTTTAGTTTATCTGCCCAGTTCAGCACGGAGAGAGCAACATTCTCAGACGGTAATTGCAGAGCTGCGGAGATATAATGAGATAGTGTTTTTTTTCAGATTCTCCTCAACCTCTTGCAGATTCTTTTTGGCTTTGTTTAAATTTTCTTCCGATTTTGGCTGGTTTTCTTCCGCTTTTTTTAGCTCCTCTTTGGCTTTTAGTATTTTCTTGTCAAAATCTTGCAGACCGTTATATATAGTATCCAGTAAGTTTTGGATTTCTGGTGTCAGGGTTTTGTCATAGTTGGTGGTGGTCATCATAAATAGCTGATATACACTCCATTTTCGTGTACGCAGCCAATTGGTAACGGCATAGAGTTCATCAATTAGCGTGATTAGGTCAGTTTCATTGATCTCAGGTAAATCGGTTATTGTTCCTTTGCCTATGGCAACCAGTAGTAAACCCAACTCATTAATAGTTAATTGATGGGTATCTGCCAGTAATTTGGTTAGATCAGGAGAAGGAGAAAGGGTAATATTATCATCTTCTAAAATTGATATTTTGCACAATTTCAATGTAGTACCGGCATCAATACCGTAACGTTGCATATAGTATTTAACACGGAATGCTTTCTTTAATACTTCTGTATTAATATCCGGTTTGTCACGAAATTCATTGTATTGTGGAAGGGCCGGAGCTTCTATGATGTCATATATTTCATCATCTTTAGATCCTCCCGGTTGATATTTATTGGTACTACTAAGAATAATGCTTCGAAGAATGGTAAGGGGAAGTTTTGTTATCCGGGAGAGACGAATAATTTTGTTGAGTCTTAGCAGATAGTATTTAGCTGATTCTTCACTTTCTTCACTGTCCATCAGTTGATGTACTCGTGCGATTTCTTCCTTCTTAATAAATTGGTTGGCTTCTTGATCCGTCAAATGATAATAGTTTTTCAACTTTTCCGGTCTGATCATTAAAGAGGGCTTAATATCACCAAAGCTCAGCAGATAAAGGTTTTGAACGTTGTCTTCTGTAGTTGTGTTTGTCAGAATATTAAATAAATCAGGTGAGACAGAAGCATTAATATCCAAGAGAGATGTTTGATACTTTATTTTAGCAACGGTTGTTCCTGGGAATATACTTGATTGCTCAAATACTGGGGCTTGTAACTGAATAACCTTACGCACACGTTCATAGGCATCGTTATATGGCATCGAACTAGAATGGTGGAAAGTTGGTAGTATTGCCATTACGTCAGTATTTTGGCCTAATTGAGGCTGAGTCTTAATGTTGTTCAGCAATATGTTATTAGACAGAGAAAGTGTGGAAATCTCCGTATTCATATTTTTCTGGCTGAGTACCAATGATTTTAGATCTGGACGGCGTTTATCCAGATGATAAATAGAATCTTCGGCATGTAAATTTCGTGCCTGACGATAAAGTTCAGCCAGATAAGCCGCGGGAGAAAACATGGAAGAAATCGCGTCAGGGGCTGCATATTGACTAGCGCGATTGCCAAATCGGCTATTATAACCTTGTTGGTCAGTATGAGGTGTTGTCAGGGCAAGATGGACCGCACTTTGCAATTGAGGATTGGCACGTTTCAGAATACGGGCTTCATGCAGAAGGTTATCCTTTTGCACCTGCTGTGCTTCAAGATATAAGCTCTGGGTCTGTGACCATGAGAGTTTATCCTTCACTTTTTTGCGAAGTTCGTCAAAAGAGAGATGGCAAATATCGGTTAGATTATTAAAACTTGCACCTAACGCTTGTTGATATTCGGGCTTGAGTGTGTTCATGCTTATTCCTTTTAACTGTTGAGTCAATAAAACATTTACGCTGGCCTGAGTATTGTGGAGATAAATAAGGTTATTTATCTCTATCAAAACAAAGACAACACAGGTAACGTCTGATAGCGGTTTGAAATTAGGTTGAAAATAACAGTCAAATGAAAAACACCATTTAACTATCAACTATTTCGTAACGTTATTATTTATTTAAATGGCTGTTGTGATGCAATAACAAAAATTATAATTACATCACAAGTAATATAATTGATTGACAATAACCAAATGAAATAATTGTCTTTGTTACATATGGCATACTATGAAAAAGAAGAGGGTTGATATTTTATAGTAGGCAATCGGACGCACGAGAAAAGGAAATATCTCTGTTATAACCAGCGCTGGACAGGTTAAGAGGGCAGATTTGTATATTCATGAAAGGTTCAGGCCCCGTTTAGGAGCCTGTTTTTACTATTTGATTGAGATAGTTATTGGCGGATGGTGTAGCGAATATGCAGAATAATATCGCTCAATGCTTGTAACATGGCTTGCTGTTTGCTGGTCGCATTCGGGAAATTGAGTGTTAATGTGCCGGTATCGTTAATCGCTATCCCTTCAAACGGCAGGAATTTACCATTGTTGAAATCCAACTGGAATTGACCACTGTCATTAACCCCATGAGAAATTGCCAGTGATTTACAGCTCTCAGCTAATCCGGTTTCATTTCCACTATAGGCCAAAATGGCTTGTACATCTTGGTATGGCCCTAACAGGGCTGGCAGGGTGACACTGATCTGTTTAATACGTCGAATGTTGCCTACGCCATTGCCTTCTGGGTAGTCATTATGTAGTGACAGACCTGACAGAGAGATTTTGGCGCTAAGTTGGCCTTTTTCTAATGTAACGGGATGCTCCTCAACGGGTTCAGTTGTACTACCTGCTAGCAGAGCAGAAATATGTGTTGCCAAATTAAATGATTTTTCTGGTAGTGTTCCATAGAGTTGTGCCAGTGAAATAGTACGTTCCACTTCCAGAGCGCGTTGATCCCATTTCAAATAGGCATCCTCCATTTGCGCCAGATTCAGCATCAAGGTTTCACCGGCGAGCAGACCAGCGTGCGTCCCCTGCCAGGCGCCGGGTTTGATAAAGCTTGCCGCGGTGTCATGAGTTTCCCAACGATAAGCCATTTCAGCCATCAGACAACGAGCTACAGCCAAATCGTAAAATTGGAAGTAAATAGCAGCTAGCCGACCACGTAACCAGTGGTACAACGTTTGATTACTGAATTTACGTTGCAGGAAAGTCAATTGCGCCTGAGTCTGTTCCTGTTGGGTTTTTAGGCTGGTTTTCTGCAACACCGCAGCTTCACGGCGTACTGCCAGCGATTGAAGTTGGGCATCGATCTGTTTTATCTCTGCTTCGGCATTGTTACGTTGGATTTTCCACTCCTGACGGCGACGGCGATAGGCTTCAGACTGGCTGATTTTATCCGCTTCGGTGTTCATAACACTCGCAGAAAATTCCATGACATTACCTGTCGCTTCGGCAATTGCCCCCCAACGGCTGCCGCCATCAGCGAAGCCGAAAATGTTGGGCGCCAGATCAAGGGCAGCGCCTGCCAGACGCGATGCTTGCAGGGCAGTGCTGAGGCCAGCAATGGAGGCATGCAAGGCTATCACCCGGTTTTCACCCGCATTGATATTTTCATCGTATAGCTTTTTGTAGCTGTTAAAGCGTGATTGCGCTCCAGCTTTGGATTTCTCCAGTACGATTTTTTCCGCATCCAGCTCTTCTAGGGTTTTGTCCTGTATGCTGAGATTGGTCAATATCAATTCTGCCGCTTGATTCTGCAATAGCGTGTTTAAGGCTTCCGCATCCTGACGTTCGATAATATTTTGTAGCGTGGAACCGAACTGTGTTAGCTGGCTTACTATACCGCGTGCATTTTCCAGCATGTGTGGGAAACGCCACAGTGACATGAATGACGTTGGTAACTTGCTTCCACCTTGTGAGCTAGCAACAGCAGCACTGAGTAATGCTTTTGGATCTGCCGGTGTGGCGTAAATAGACAGATGCAAGGGCTGTCCGTCGATAGAGAGGTTATGGCGCAGGTTATACAGCCGTTGCTCCAGTTTCTGCCAGTAGTTTTGCATCACTTCATTGACCTGTGGCAAGAAAAGATCTGTCGGGTGGTTGTGCCGACTAATATCACCTTGTCGCAGGGCGGCCATTGCTTGGGCGTGCTCTTCTTGTTTTTCCGTTCTGGCGGCATCACCTAAACTTGGCTTACTCCACTCTAAACTGAACGGTAAATGAGGTTTATCACCTAATAGATGCAGTGCTTGCATATACCACATCTTAGCTTCGTTGAGTGTGTCCCGTTCTAACTGACGATAGGCATAATCTCCACGGGCCAGTAACAGATCGAGGGTGCGCATAAAAGTAGCGACTTTGTAGTGCATTGGATCATATTGTGCTATGGCATCGGGATCGACCGAATTCAGTGGATCATCGTTCCAACTGGTATCTTCCAATAATGGGCGGACATTCCAGCGGTAGTGCTGAATCTGACCATGTTCAATATAACCGGATGGGTTCCAGACATATTTCAGCCAACGGTTGGCTTCATCGAAGTTTTGCTCGTGTAGTAAACGTTGAGCAATCAGCATCGGGGCATAGTAGAATAGTTCCCAAAAATAGAGGCTGTTAGCACCGCTGAAATCCATTGGTTCCATGTGCTGATCGATAAAAATGGAAATATCAAGAAAACCCTTATATTTCTTAACGATTGTCTCAATATCATTTATCACGACTTTCTTATTATCAGCATTATTAACCAATATAAATTTTTGGTTAGCCAAATTAAACTTGAATAAGGCTGTTTCCCAGTTTTGTTGATCCTGATAAAACTTATTCTGATATTCTACTGCTATTTCGACGCGTTCTTGTGTATTAGCCCAAGGGATGAAAAGAGTGACGTTAGTTTCGGTATCAGTTAATATTCCTTTGTGATATAAGTTCATCAGTTTGTTGTCATTTCTTATATGAATTTTAAACCAACGTTCTCTGCCATGTACATTTTGATCATATTTAGGAAGAGTAAGATAAGTAAAAAATCCTTTCCCTAACTGAGGTTCTGGCAATTTCTGCGTTTCTATACTTAAAATAGTATCGATTCCGGCCGTGGCGCGATTAATTAATTTACGGGCGAACAGCGTATTAAGGCGGATACGATAGGCTCCCCACTGCATATATTGCGCCCCATTTGTATCATGGTGAATGACCAGAATATTATCGTCATTAGTTGTCTCTGATGAGGCGATCCTATACTGATTATTAACCCTTATGCTGCGATTGGTCTCAGTACTGGTATCAAACTGGTTACGAATATGAATTATGTCATCGCCAGGATTGAAATCTTCAAATAACATGTTTGAGGGGATACGCAGTCCTTGCATTAATACTTCCGGTTTTTCTTCTATTTCTATTCTTGCTTCTTCTATTTTTGCTATTAATATGCCTTCTGCATCATATTTTTTTTATTAATTTTTCTGTTTCTTCTGCTACTATCTCTATTTATTTTTCTTTCATATTCATTTGTTTTATCTTGTTTGCTATAAAATATGATCAGTAATTTATCTTCGCCTTGATAATTTGCACAATAGAACCTTGGTGGTTGCGTCATTAGCTCCTCTATCTTCTGTTGCATCTGTATTTTCGATTTCCTTTGGTCCTCTATTATTTCCTTTAGTTCTGTTATTGCTGGCTCCAGTTTCTCCTGCTCTGGTTTCTGCTCCAGTTGTGCCAGATTCTGCTCTGATTGTTGCAATATTTCCTTAAATTTTCCCCATTGCTTCTTTAATGACTCAGGTATTAAAACATCAGATACTTTGTCACTGACATCAAGGGTTATTGGTGTATTCCAGGTACTGTCATAACGGATATGTGCTAGTTTTAACTCATAATGATAATCTTTGACGGTTTGATTATTATCTGCCTGTTGAGCAATTTTCTTTTGCTCCAGCCAGATCAGATACAGGCGGGATTGGAAGATTACCGGGCGAATAGTGCTTTTATAGGGATTCATTGGACAGTCAATTTTATGCCATTCACTCCAGGCGTTAGCAGGAAACTTACCGTCGCTGAATTTATTGTGATCCACGCTACGCCAATAATATTGATTCACTTCTGTTTTACTGTGCCCGATAAAGTAGGTTAATCCTTGATTACTATTGGTGTTGTCATGGTAAGCACTGATGATTTCCAGATTAGCCACCTGTTCAAACGACGTCAGATAAGACATAAAGGCGTTTTCTACTGTATCGGTATTCAATTGGCTCTGGCTGATGGATTGCAACAACATATCCATCATTTTTGTTCGCCCGATGCGTATTGTCGGATCGATGTAATTCTCAGGGTAGTAAACGAGCTTAGTTATGCCGGCCCAGGTGCTGTAGCGTTTATTGTATTTATCCCAATCGGTAAAGAATGGTCGGCTGACGACCGGCGAAACTGCATTTCCCTCCATGTTTTTCAGTGCCCGGTTAATATACAGTTGGATACTGGCAATAGCTTCCGCAATCGAGGTAGTTTTGATGGCGGCGGAAACTTGGTTATCAATCAATAAGTATTGGTACAGGTCATCACGGTTTTTAATTTCTGCATCTTTATCTTTGTTGGCTATATAGTACGCGCTTAACGCGGCGCTGCGAGATTCATCCAGAAAAGTGTGTAGGATATCGGTTTTTGGGGTGTCCAGCCCGGCGGTTAATACTGCCGCTACGTTTTCCCATTGGCTATAGTCTGGGGGAGGTTCTGTGGTCAATACTTGTGTCAGTGTGGAAACGTCTTGTGGAGAGATGCTTAGTTGATGCGCGATATGAACCCATTGCAGGATAGTGTCGATAGATGCCCAGTTGGAGAAATTAACTTGTGCTTGAGTGCTGGCTTGCGACAGCAGATTCTCATCAAGATTCATGGCGTCAGCCAACTGTTTTGCCTCTAATGTTCCCTTTTCAAATTCGGTCAGTACAGAAGAGGCTTTTTCACCTAGAGAGTTAACCCAGTCAGTAAAACGTGTCAGCTTGATCAGTGATAATGCATTGTGTGTTGATGCTGATCCTGCGGTAAGACCAAAGTGTTGTGGTTTTGTGACAAACAGACGTAAGGTACTTTCGCTAAGGCCAGTGGAACGATAAATCAGTGCCAGTTGTGCCAGGCATTGGCAATATTGGACTGCTTGTTCTTCTGTTATAGCGGTTGATTGCTCTGGATTATGTGAAGCTTGCAACCATTCCCAGAATTTTGTTGCTGTCATTGCACCAGAGCCAGGTTTTAGCTGATCTGCCCAGTTGAGTATATAATAAGCGGTATTTTCAGACGGCAATTGCAGAGCGGCGGCGATGTAAGGCGAGATCTTCGACAGAAGATTTGCCTCGTTTTCGCTGCTAAAGTTTTGCAAACCATTGTAGACAGCATCTAGCAGGTTCTGGATTTCCGGCGTCAGGGTTTGGTTATAGTCGTTGGTGGTCATCATAAACAACAGGTACATACTCCACTTCTGTGTACGTAGCCAACTGGTAACGGCATAGAGTTTGTCAATCAGAGCAGCCAGGTTATCATCACTAATCTCAAATAAACTGGTTGATTCTTCACCTATGTTAACCAACAGTAAACTCAGCTCATTAACAGTTAGTTGATGGATATCTGCGAGTAATTTGGCCAAATAGAGATAAGAAATATTGGTTAAATTATTGATTATTTTTCCATTGTTATTGTCAAGATGGGTCATCTTTAGTAATTGATAAAGTGAAATATCATCGACATTAAAAGCCCGTTTAAGCACTTCTTTTTGCCAGCTATCGGCATTATTTGGGCTTAAATCAATCTCTTCATCATCCCAAATATGGAAATCCCGATCATTCAATGGTGGGGTATTAAATAAACGACTAAATTGATCAGGGCTGTGGCGATAGTAATTGTGTGAAATTGGCGCATTGCATAGTATCAATGCAGTTTCAGCGTTAATATTGTAACGCTGCATATAGTATTTAACGCGAAAGATTCTTTCTAATATCTCTGTGTTGATATCGGGGATATCACTCAATTCGTCGTATATGGTGGGGTCATATTCTAGGGTGATTTCTACAGGTTGAGATATTTTCTGATAAGTACTGCTAAAGGCAATATCTTTAAGGATTGCTGGTGCCATGTCTGTGGCCCGTGACAGAAGAATAATCTTATTGAGTCTGAGTAAATAATATTGAGCCGGTTGTTGGCTACCATATTCGGAATTCATTTCCTCATGTATTCGTATAATATTTTGTTGGTCAATACACTGGTTAACTTCTTCATCAGTTAGATTGTAATAACTTTTTAGATATTCTAGCGTTGCTATTAAAGAAGGCTGAATATCGTCAAAGTTTTTTTTATAAAGCCTTTTAATTTCCTCTTCGTCATCTGTGACCTTCTCCGTTAGGATATTAAATAGTTCTGGAGAGATAAAAATATTAATTCCCAACAGGGCCGTTTGATATTTCAGTTTAGCGATTGTTGTTTCTGGGGAGGTATTGAATTGCTCAAATATCGGAGCTTGTAATTGAATAACCTTACGTACACTTTCGTAAGCATCGTGATATGGCAGAGAGCCAGAAGAGCGAAAGATTGATAGCGCTTTCATCACATTAGTGTGGCCTTCCAGCCCGGCCTGCGCCTTAATCCCTTCCAGCAACACTTTATTAGATAGAGAAAGTGTAGAAACTTCATCATCCATATTTTGCTGGCTGAGTGTCAGTGATTTTAAATCAGGGCGGCGTTTATCCAGATGATAAATGGAGTTTTCTGCATGTAAATCCCGTGCTTGCCGATAAAGCTCAGTCAGATATGCCGCAGGAGAGAACATGGAAGCAACTGCGCCGGGGGCGACATACTGGCTGGCGCGGCCACCAAATTTACTGTTATAACCTTGCTGATCAGCATGAGGTTCTGTAATGGCAAGATGTACCGCATTTTGTAATTGGGGATTAGCACGTTTGAGAATACTTGCTTCATGCAGTCGGTTAGCTTTTTGTTCCGGTTGTGTCATTTCAGGGCGTTCTGGTGTGATTGTGCTCATGTTTATTCCTTTTAAATGTTAAATAAATAAGGTAGTTATGCTGCCCTGCGTGTCATGGATACAATAAAAAAGTTATTGATATTCATTAAAATAAGGCAGCAAATATGGCGTCTGATAACGGGTTGAAATAGGCTGAAAGTAACGGGTAGATAAAACGGTATCATTCGGTCATTAACTATTTCATTACGTTATTATCTATTGTTTCTCTAAATGCCTGCGGCAATGCAATAACAAAATTTATAATCATATAAATAATAGTTAATTTGATTAATGATAAGTTTATGAAATAATTGCTATTGTTTTGAATGGTGTTTTATGGAAAGTAAAGTGATTAATATTTTGTGATGAGCGAAGAGAATAATTATAAAAAACATTATTTCGACTGTTTTCTGGCCTCATTTTGGGCTGTTTTTAGGTAATTGTCATATGGCATTCAGTGAATATTTTTTCTTTTTTGTTATTATTTCAGTAATTATTTAGACTATATATTAGTCTGTATAAAGTAGTGATTTTCAATGAGTGTGGTTATTATTTTTTAAAATTATTTTTAGAATGATAATATACTCCATTAATTTGAAAATGCGGGATTCAAGTATATACAAAAAAATTTCCTGTAAAAAAAAAGGAATGTTGTGACTGGACTCAACATATAGATAATAATTATATACACATGGTTGTATTTGTGTCATGTTGATGTTGAATTTTTTTCATAATGGTATTTTGGAGGAGTGTGATCAATTTAAAGAAAAAGCAATATTGCAAAAATCAATTTATTATTTTAGGTCCTGTTAGACCTGTTTATTTAACTCAGTTATGTTTTTTCTTAGCAAAAATCGCCGTAAGCCCTTGTATCTTTAGAATTGATTGCAATATGACTGGAGCGAGTGAATGCAGCCAACAAAGAGGCAACTTGAAAGATAACGGGTATAGTCCTTTTTTGGTTATTACTAAACATACATGAATATGAGATGACAAATGAATACTGACTGGATGAATGAAGAGGTTTCAAACTTATTCGAACAATATGATGATTATTTGGAAGAGAGACTTGGGTACACGCCGTTAATTGAGAACCTTAAGGAGAGCTTGGGGCAAAACATATCGGTTCTTGATTACGGTTGTGGTGATGGGAAAGTGTCACGTCGGCTAATTGCTGGAGGCATAAAGACGGTAACGGGAGTAGATATCTCACAAACTATGGTGGACAAAGCTTCCAGCAACATCAATCGTGGCAATAGTTCTTATCATCAAATCAAAACCGATGTCCTTGACTTCAATGATAATACTTTCGACGCAGCTATATGCTGTTATGTGTTCATCAGTACTGGTAAAAAGTCTGATCTTTTAAAAATCGCTAAGGAAATTCATAGGACATTAAAACCTGGCGGCATTTTTTACGTATTGGATAATAATCCAGATTCTGCTGGGATTAAATTCAGTTCTTTTATGAGCGGTGATCTAAATAAAAAATACAATGATGGAGAAATTAAACCAGTGTATTTAGATCTGCCAAATGGAACTATTTTTAAGATTTCAGATACGCATTGGCATAAAGATACATATTACAAAATCTTGAGCGAGGCCGGGTTCAAAACTATTGAGCTTTTTGAACACAGTGACGCGGATGCTTTAAAGGATAATGAAGATCTACGATGTTACCCACCTTTTGTCATGTTCAAAGCGACTAAATTCTAGATGCACTATATTCTGACCGATGGAATTCCTTGCTTATGACAAAAATGTCAGTGAGGGATTCCACATGACTAGTTTCGAAGATGAAAAGTAAGTAGGTCTGAGAGAGTTTCACTGAAAAACCGGCACTCCAGTGCATCCTTTTCTTCCTGCGCCTCTTTTTCATTCATTTACTGTTTCTTGCCCTTTTAATGAGGAAAAAAAGCCATAAAACCAGTCGGTACGGGTTTTCCCTTGCTTAAATTATAATAACTTATAAGATATGCTGGCATTGCCAATGAAGCAGGTTCGATATTACTAAAGTTTTTCTTGTAAAGATCCTTGGCATTTTCTTCGGTAATTTCCTCCGTCAGAATATTAAACAATTACGGAGAAATAAAAGTATACTCCGCTCGAATAAAAGTGTTTAAACGAGCGGTATTTCCTCCTTTGGCGAGGTTTTTTATTTTAGATCAAATCATATTTTTTATTTTTCCTGCATCATACGGTTCAGCAACGGCACGGTGGCCGCCATAATGATTGCGACGATAAAGGTGGCAATACCAATTTTGCCGAATACGCTGGTATAGACTGGCAATGTTTGCAATGGGTCCGTAATACCTTTCGGTGCGGCGGTAAGGGCTGCGACATAGCCGCCAAGTAAGGAGGAAGTCGCTTGAGTTAAATACCACATCCCCAGAATAAAACCCATCAGGTACTGAGGAACGAGAGCCGCAATCATTGCCAGGCCCAACGCACTGATCATCAATTCACCGACGCCTTGAAAGAGGTAAACCAGAACAATAAACCAGGCGGAAGTTAAACCTTGTTCATCTGCAAACCACAAACCGGCAGCGGCGGCGGTCAGGAAACCTAAAGAGCATAGGAACATACCAACCGCAAATTTGGCTGGCATCGTCAGGTCCTTACCTTTAGCGCCCCAGTGAGTGTATAGCGCGGCGAGTATCGGGCTGGCGACAACGATCCAGAATGGGTTAAGGGCCTGGAAACTGACCGGGTTGATATTAAAACCAAGCAACTGATGGTGAACGTTGTGGATGGCGAAGAAGTTGAGAGAAGTCGGCATCTGAGCATATAGGATGAAGAACACAATAGCTTGAAGCATCAAAATGAAAGCAACAAACATTTTGTTACGGCTAATTTTATCCTGTTTGAGTGCTTCCCGGAAAAAGATAAACACTACGATGACAGATAGAGTAATCAGCATAATATTGGCTATTTTCACGTTGTGCATCAGCCATGCACAGACGTAAACCATCACAACACTTCCTGTCACGACTAGAAATAGGTTTGTGTAGTTGATTCGTTGATGGTCGGGTTCGGAACCAATATTACGCACGGTATTGCGACAGAAAATATAGACCAACAACGCGATAATCAGACCAATACCACAGATATTGTAGGTAACGGCGTAGCTAAATTTTTCCGCAATAACGGGAGCGAGAGCGAGTGAGAACAGCGAGCCGAGGTTGATTGACATGTAAAATAGCGTAAAAGCCCCATCCAGACGAGGATCTTTGGGGGGATAGCATTTAGACAGCAGGCTGGCTGGATTGGCTTTGAACAGGCCGTTACCAACGGCGATCGTTCCCAATGCGTAGAAAATTAAATTAGGGTGCAGGATAGAAAGGCCAGTCATAAAGTAGCCGATTGCCAGCACAATGGCACCCAACACAATGGTTCGTTTAGTTCCCAGTAAGTGGTCGCCTACATAGCCGCCAATAGAGATCAAACCAAAAACCAATGCGGCGAACGCACCGAAGGTAATAAACGCTTGTTCTTGGGAAAATCCCAATTTTTGTACAAAATAGACAGTGAGAACCCCTTGTACGCCGTAGTAGCCGAATCGTTCCCAAAGCTCGACGAAGAAAATCATAAAGAACGGCTTGGGTTGTTGTAATAAACCGATGGATACGGGTTTATTCATAGTTAATTGCCTCTGATTGGTTGAAATACACTCGGTAAATGTACAGTGACGTTCAGTGACATGATTTGTCGCTAAAGTGGTTTTCTTATGTACTTTATTCAAGTGGTCGGAGGACAGTAGATTATTATATGGTTAAAATATGTTCCCGGTGGCCGATCACACTAACATAAAGATATTTATATTGAATTTAATAGTATATTCATCAAGTGAATGCTAAAAATGATCAGGAAAAGAGCTGAATAGAGGCATTGACAAAGGAATGCTATTCAGGCCGTTCAGGGCCTGAATAGTGGAAGAACAATGACTGCCAGGAGGAGAGGCAGTTAAACTGCGGCAGCTTCAATTTCCAACATAACTGGACGGAAATTACGCTTGAAATAGATGAGGCCGTGGCCTTGTTCGCTTACCGTGATATGTCTAATCTGAACCAGATACACGTTATGCGTCCCCACTTCTTGAACCTGTTCAATTTCACCTTCAAGACTCGCGAGGGTGCCGGTTAACACTGGTTGACCTAATACCCCTTTTTGCCAGATATTCCAGCGAAAACGCTCTTCCATGCTGACTCCGGTCATACCGGCAAAGTGGCGTGCCATCAATTCTTGTTCGTGGTTTAAAATATTTACACACAGGCGGCCATTTTCCTGAAAAACGGTATTCATAGCACTGTTTCGGTTAATGCATACCATCAGCGTGGGTGGCGTATCGGTGATCGAGCATACCGCTGTGGCAGTGATACCACAGCATCCCGCGCGGCCATCGGTGGTGACGATATTCACCGCTGCTGACAGACTCGCCATCGCATCCCTGAAACGCAGGCGATGTTCATTTTCTACAGACATATTGGCCTCCTGCTACCGATTATTTCAGCAGCTTATCTAACTGGTTGATATCGCTATTATTGTATAAGTGTGGTCTACGCCAACCGTGCTGATCATAATCAGCAAGGCAACGATCAACCATATCCATCATTTTTTTCATATTGCCGGAGCCATGAGCATGGCGCAGACATTGCATTCGAATTTCATCCTGACTACCGGCATAGTTGATTTCGTACAACTCGTGACGACCGCCAAATTCACTGCCAATGGCGTCCCACATCAGTTTTAAAATCTTGATACGTTCAACGTGATCGATACCGTTGGAACCCCGAACATACCGGGCCAGATATTTATCAATTTCAGGGTTGTTCATATCACGTACACTAGATGGTAGATAAATTAGGCCACTGGTGACGTTACTTTCAATAATATTCTTAATCTTAGTGTAGGCCATTGGCGCCATAACGCGATAAGTTTGTATTGCCTGAGTATCCGGCATATAAGCGCCGCTTTTCCACGGTTTGGCTTCTGCCCACATCGCGTCGCTCAGTGACCAAAACAGGTTACGCCATGCAACCACTTCGCCTAGGTTAGCTTGAACTCCCCGGAATTCGATCACGCCGGTACATTCCAGGCTCCTTTGTAGCAGAGCAGTAATAAAATCCAGCTTCACCGCCAGCCGTATACAAGCCTGTAATGGGAACAGGCTGGTGAAACCCGCTTGAATCGCCCAGTTGCGCGCGCGATCGAAATCACGGTAAATCAGGATATTTTCCCAAGGGATAAGTACTTTATCCATTACCAGAATTGCATCGTTTTCATCAAAACGGCTGGATAAAGGATAATCGAATGGAGAACCTGTTGCTCCTGCTACCAATTCATAAGAACCGCGGGAGATCAATTTCACGCCTTCCGCATCCATTGGCGCGACAAACATCAGAGCGAAATCAGGGTTATCCCCCATGACTTGTGCGGAGCCGAAACCGATAAAGTTATAGTGGGTCAGGGCCGAGTTAGTCGCTACCACTTTTGCGCCGCTGACGATGATACCGGCATCAGTCTCTTTTTCTAGCTTAATATAGACATCACGTGTCTCATCAGCGGGTTTATGACGATCGATTGGTGGATTAACAATAGCATGGTTAAAGTAAACGCCTGTTTCCTGAATACGTTTGTACCAGGTACGGGCATTATCAGCGAATTGACCATAATATTCAGGAAATGCGCCGAGTACGTTGCCGAAGGCCGCTTTATAGTCAGGTGAGCGACCCATCCAGCCGTAGGTTTGACGCGACCACTCAGCAATAGCGTCACGTTGTTGGCGCAGATCATCCGCACTGGTAGCAAAGCGGAAGAATTTGTGGGTGTACCCGCCATTACCGGTATCGGTATTCCAACACAGGACATCATGAGTTTCCGGGGCGTGCAGGGCATCGTACAACTGACCGATTGAAGCAGCAGAATTACGGAATGCGGGATGTGTGGTGACATCTTTTACGCGTTCGCCATAAATATAAATTTCGCGGCCATCTTGAAGGCTTTTCAGGTACTCTTCACCGGTGAAAGGACGTTTTTTGTCGGCGCGAAAATCTTCTGGTTTCATGTCTACCTCACAGTCGTCATAAAAGGCGCCGGTCTTGATATAATATAATCAATATTGGCACGGAAATGTTAATTTAATGTTTGTTTTGTGTTTCTTAATTGAAGCTTTAGAACGGCGTTTCTTGAATAGATTTTCGGAAGGTTCGCTGGTACTTTTCGTTGGGAAGGATGATTTATTATTTAAAGTGTGATCCAAGCGAGATTTTGGTGATTGTTATTTCAAGGTCTTTTTTGTTGGTTGGATTAATCAGATTCGTGGTGATTTTATTATTGAGTTTGGTGACCGTTTATACGGTCACCTTTAGTGGGATAATAGTTATATGAGCTTATGTACCGGAGCCTTGATTAAGGTACAGAGATTAATGTGTACGCAATTTTTTATTTCTGGATGATGAAGGGGCCTCTTCCATGTTTGCACGCTTTACCGGTGGACGTTTTTTAGCTGTAACTAATCCGATGCTATATTTATTTTCTTCATAATGTCCCTCGTCACCAATTTCACCTCGAAATTTACTTATGTTCCTGATAAACATTGCGTTTACCTTTCTCGTCTTTTCTAAACGCTGGCCTGGATTTCTTTTAGGTTCAGATAGATCTGTAAGAATTGAAGCGGCTACTTTTTTATCTTTACCATATACAACAGCTATTGCGGCACCAAAATGAAAAGGATATGCCCCTTCTTCACTTTCTGTTTTCTCCGCGATCATTAACCCTTGTTTTAAATCTGGCAGGTCTGTGTTATCCGTGGATTTTTTTAATGGTAGAACGTCTTTTAAATCTACGTCTGATGCGTTTTCAATTGATGTATTTCCGAATTTTACGGACATTATTACTCCTAGATCTGCTTCACCTGCTGCTTCTTGGGAGTAAGGAAATGGTTTAGTTTCATGTTTATTGTATAAAATATCAAGGGTATACTCTGTGTTGCTGATACAGCTTATGGGTAGGTTTTTTTTTGAACGTTAATATCGACTCATTTTTTTCAATTTGTCTATCGAATAATTCTTCTGGCACATTGAGGCCATATTTTTTTTTCTTCTAGCAAAGTATCTACAGGACCGAAATTCAAGAATTTATTGCTGACTCTTATTTGTGTTGGTCCTGATTCTTCTTCTGGGTTATCTATTTGTATATTAAACCCAAAAATCTTGTGAGTTTCAGAATTAAGCCCAGAAATATCAACCAGTGTTGACGGATTATTTCTCACCATCCGGTACAGATTCAGACCATCCACAGTTCCAGCCGGATCGGCGCTTAACCACCTACCAACCCACGGCTGATAATAGCGGTAGCCGTAATAATAGAGCCCGGTAGCATCGCGTTCTTTACCTGAGTAACGGAGGATTTTGTAGCTGGCTTCTATTTGATTTCTCGCTGCCCATAGCGCTGTACCGCCAAATGGATAATACTCTTCCTGACTGATAATTTGTCCTTCGTTATCCAGTTCAAGTTGACTGGAACCAATCAAATTATCATAGCTATAACGGAGTTGATTGTTATTGATACCGGCTGGTGGCGTAGTTTCCCAGTGTAGTACCCGCACTTGTGCGTGGCCTGCTGCTCCCACGGTAATAGCATGCAGGTCTTCTGATGTCGTGGTCCCATTTTGCGTTGTACGTAGCTCCAATCCGGGAAGATAAGTTACTCGTTGCTGCTGCGTGCTGTTGCCAGTCTGCTGCTCACTGACTTTTAACCGTCGCATGCCGTCGTTGCCGTAACGATACCATTCCCGATCGCTGGCGCTCTCGCGACTGACTGGCGTTACCTGTTGTAGTTCACCTCGTGTATTCCAACTCAGCTCTTGCCCCGGTAACAATTTTGTTTGATGTCCGCCGGCATCAAACAGTGCATCCACCTGTGTTGGGTCTGAGGTTAGCGAACTCAGCACTGCCCGATTACTGCGATTCGAAACGGTAATATCTGTGGTGTAGTTATTTTGGGCGGCGGGCGAACTGTGCCGGATTTGAACCAGATTGCCGCCGCGATCGTAATTATAGCTGCGAGTATAGTTGGTATATGAGTTTTCATCAGTAGGAAGAGGGATGATTGGCGAAGGAAGTTGGTTGCTTTGCTGGCCGATGTTAGCCATCTCACGTCCTGTTGCACTGATAAGCTGATACAGGGAATCGTAGGTGTAGGTATTTTCAGGGACTATTTTCTGATTGCGCCAGAAGCGGGTGGCTTCTGCATCATTACGGACACTAATAATATTCCCTACAGGATCATGTTCATAGCGTAGATCTTGTAACACCTTGTTATCTGATTGACGGCGAGTGGTGGTACCGATCAATCTTAGAGTTTCCGGTTCATAGCTGTATTCAGTGATAACGCCGTTACCGTGTTCTTCACGCAGTTTCTGGCCTGCGGCGGAATAGGTCAGGGATTTGACAATGACTTGCTCACTTTGGTTTTTCAATGTCAGCCAGCTACCTTGTAATTGTCCTGCCACATTGTAAGCCAGACGTTGCATGTTGCCTTTTGCATCGGTTTGGGTCAGCAAAGCGCCGGTAGCATCAAAGGTGCTTTGTGTCGTGTAAGTTTCGCTATTGAGTTTGGTCTGCCAGAGGGTTTCATCGTTACCTGTCCAGTCTGCTTCCTGACCGTCGGCTAATAACTGACGGGATTGAGATAAGATGTTTTCTGTCAATGACAGGCTTTCCAGTTGCGTCACTCCTGCTGTGTCGTAGTGGCGCACATATTGGCCGGCAAGATTATGATCTTTCTCCGCCTGTGTATTACCAGCCCAAATAAAATGCTCAGTAACGCGGGGAGTCTGTTCTCCGGGGGCTTGTTCACTTACGGATAATAGACGGCCGGGCAGGGTATTAGCTTCATATTGTCGGGTCTGAATGGTGCCGGTTGCGGTTACAATCAACACTTGACGGCCTTCAATATCATTGAGGGAAACGGTACGGCCGGCATCGACACTTTCTGTCCGCAAAGTATCGCTGGTGAGATTGTATTGCCAGAGGAAGTTGGGGATTGTCGAGTTATTGGTTTGTTTGGCGTCATACAGCCGTGGATCAATGCTTTGGCTCAAGTGTCCTCGGACATCATATTGGTGGCGGGTAATACGAGTATCTGTATCACCTCCCGCGACAGTGCGGTGAAAATCGATGTTACGAATGGTCAGGCCACGATTATCGTAGACGTTAACGGTGGGCGTATGTTGATAAAGTTTTGGATCAATGTTTTTCATGATTTACCTCTTTGTTATATTTAAGAATTTCTGTCATCACAGCTTTATTTGCATTAAGCTGAATAGGTGTTTTGATATAGATAACAGTGATCATCACTGCTATGGATATGCTAATTCACCTAATTAATGATAGATCTTAAATAGTGATTTAAGATGACTAAAAATATGGAACTCCTTTTATTTTCTGATCTCCTTCTCTATGTATTGATAAATTCAGCTCAATTTATACTTGTTTTAAACGTTATTTCCCTCCGGCCAGATCGATAAAATTTCCTGTTACATATGAAGCTTCATCCGACAGCAACCAGGCGATAGCCTGTGCCACTTCTTTCGGTTGTCCGCCGCGTTTCATTGGTAAGGAATTTTTCACCCGATCAACTCGATTTGGCTCGCCGCCATCGCTATGCATATTGGTATAAATAAATCCGGGGCGAACAGCATTGACCCGAATTCCCTGATCTGCCACTTCCAGAGACAGGCCAATAGTCAAAGTATCGATTGCCCCTTTCGAAGCGGCATAATCTATATATTCGTGCGGTGATCCCAGTCGAGATGCTGCTGATGAAACATTGACGATTGATCCACCGTGACCACCATGTCGGAAAGACATTCTTTTAACCGCTTCCCGTGCACAGAGAAAACTGCCTACAACATTGGTGGCAAAAATATCATGCAGGCGATGAGCGGTTAATTGTTCAATCGATGCTTGTGGTTTTAATATCCCGGCGTTATTTACCAAACCGGTGATGCATCCGAGTTCGGCATCGGTTCTCTGGAAGAGTTCTACAACTTGTTTTTCATCAGCGACATCGACCTGAATGGCGATAGCTTTACCACCTATTTGACGGATAATTTCGATGACTTCCAGCGCTTGATCTTGATTGGTGTGGTAGCCAATACCAATGTGATGCCCTTTCTCTGCCAGATAAAAAGCGGTTGCTCGACCAATACCACGCGATCCACCGGTAATTAATGTAATTTTTTGCATAATATTCTCATTTAAAGTTTTATATTAAGAAATTAAATATCTAACGGACCGATATTAATAAAGTAAAACTGAATAAAAATCAAATTATTGCATATGGCATGGGGATATTTCCAATGTCTTTATTATTATTTATATAATTTTTTAGTTAAGAATGAAATAATCTATTTGTTATGCTATGGATTAGCATTGAATGACGCCTTTGAAGTATAATATATAATTAATCACCTTCAAAAGCGTTTTTTATTTGAATATCTTATGGATTCAAGGTTGATTTATTTATCCTTTTCATGGTGTTTATTCATATAATTTTGCATTATTTTAGATGATTCATTCAGATGTTCTAATACGGCGGAAATAGTTTCCCATAACTGTGGATTAGCTGAGCCATAATAATGAGTTCTAAAACATCCTCTTATATTTTTAGCACTAAGGATAAGATTATTAATATTTTTTAATAACATTAGTGGTGCAATATTAAGATAATTCCCTTGCAGCTCATTGAATATTTTTTGAAATGATTCATAATCATTCTTATCAACAGCATTTTTCATCTTATCTATGTACAGCAATTTTTCTCTCATATCCATTATATTTGACCTCTTTATTTTCTATCACGTTAAAAATTACTATGATTAGTCATCTTTATCCAAATATTCTTGTGCTAGTTTGGATACATGATTTAGAAAATCTAACGCCGTGGTTTCCCATAATTCAGGAACAAACTCATGGTAATTCAAGCTATGAAAGTCTTTTTCTACGTCATTAGAATTACGGCTGAAATTATTAATCTCTCTTATTAAATTTATTATAGTTATTGGGTAGTTTAGATAATCAGTTGCTATTTCATCTATTGTTTCACCAAATAACTGATAATCTTGATGAAAATAAGTCAGCGTTAAATCATCGATATATTTTCTTTCTATTTCCTTTTCCATTGAATTAAACCTCTTTGTTTATTTTTTTATTTAAGAATGCCTTAATTACTCATTTTGTTCAGTATGCTCGTTTAAATAATCTTGTGACTTGTTTGACACATGCGTTAGAAATTCAAGTGCTGTCATATTCCATACTTCCGGGAGAACGTCAACATCATGATAATGATAATTAAATGTGTTCTCTACATCTTCAGAAGAGTCAATAAGATCGTTGATTTCTTCTATTAACCCTTTTCTCATTCCCTGAGATGCGTCATTAAGAAAATCATTGATAACATCATCAAGCTCGGGACCTGATATTATATCGAAGTCCTGATTAAAATAAGCATGCATTAAAATATCTAGAAATGGATATTGTCCGGTCATTTTAATTGTAGCCTTTCATATTATTGCGATCTCCTAGTAACCGAAATCAACAGAATTACTTGAAATATATAAACTATTCTTATTTATTAAACTTCCTTGTTTATTTTTGAATTAAAAATACTGTAATTATTTATTTTTATCTAGATAATCTCGCGCTCTTTTGGATACATAATTTAAAAAGCCAAGCGCTGTGGCAGTGTCCCAAAAATCTGGGTCAAAGTCACTATAGTAGAGAGCATCAAAGTCTTTCTCTATATCTTCTGAGGTGTTAATAAAAGAATCAATCTCTTCTATTAATCTTTTTATCATTTCCTGAGTTGCAACATTAAGAAAGCAGTCTGTAACTTCATCCATAGTTTTTCCATACAATAAGTCATAATCTTGGCAAAAATAAGCGCCTACTAAGATGTCTAAAAATGGATATCGTCCGTTCATTTTAATTGTGGCCTTTCATATTATTGCGATCTCTTGGTAATCAAAATTAATAGAATTTCTTGAAATATATAAATCATTCTTATTGATTAAATTTCCTTGTTTGTTGTTGTCTGAAAAAACGTTTAATTATTCGTTTTTATCCAGATAATCTTTTGTTTTTTTTGATACATATTTTAGAAATTCAAATGCTGTGGTTTCCCATAATTTAGGGCAAAAGCTAGAACTATAATAGAGAGTTTGAAAGTCTTTCTCTATATTTTCTGAATTATGGATAAGAGACTCTATTTCTTCTATTAGCTCTTTCTTCATTGCTTCATTCGTGGTATCAAGATAGTCATTTATGACATCATCAAGCTCAGGGCCAGATATTATGTCATAGTCTTGATTGAAATAAGCAAACATTAAGCGATTTAGTTCCATTTTTTTTCCTAAGATATTAATATGCGGGAAACGCTGTTAATATATAATATAGTTTACCATTAAATTCGGAATGAGTTAAAACTATTCTAACTTTATATAATTTTTGTATGTCTTGGGAACCATTAACAATGCCAAAACCAACAGGTGTACTTGAAGCATATTCTATCTCTTCTTTTACTCCTTTTGGAGTATATTTTAGCAAGGTGGTTATTTTTATCTGATTATTTTTTAAGGCTTTTGAAATCACTTTCTCTGCCACATCTTGATTATAAAATGTGCTTGCTTCTTTTAATCTCCCTTTACTATTTAGTATCCTAGCCCTCAACTCCTGCTCCGATAACCCAACATGTTTAGCCAAAGTATGTCCACCCGGTTTTAAACCTGTAGGCGATTCATGTTCAATTAACTTAATTCGTCCTACTCGTACAGAGGCAACTCTAACAGCGCCCGCTATTGAAGCAAATGACAACGGTACAGCAATATCAACGGTGAGTCCTATTTCAGAAGCGGTATAATCATCAGCACCAAATTCTTTTGCTAATCTTACCGCCTCACGATAAGTTTCCGTCATGGTTTCTCTGCCAGTAATTACTTGACTGGCAGAAGCATTCATTACGTCAAGACTGTGTGCGCCGATAATAACGCAGGCAGCTTTGGTTAGGGTTGAAGGATCGGGCGCTAGACAAAGAGCGCCAGCGCCAATGAGTTCAACGACTCCTGCCGCTAAACCCGCGCCACCTAATATTCTATTACTCCAGGTCTCTTCCTCGGTAATAGTATTATCCGACAGGACCGCCGCAAGTTGCACAGGTGATAAAACAATTCGTAATCCATTCTCAGATTCTGAATCAACAGGAGTATCAGTTAAATAAGCGGCATTATTCATCGTCAATAAATCCTGTCATCCCAGAAGCTATAAGAACCGGTTGAACAAGCAAGATTGTTCCACGTGATATCTTTGTAAGTAAAACAGATGATTTCCTGTGGTACGCTGGCATTACTGTCTCTGGAATGCGGATAATTGCTTTTTATGCTGGATATCAAGGCGTGGCCTAGCCTGATAGAATAGTTTTTTTTCTAATCCTCCGGTTAGTGATGTGCGATAGTTTTCAAATAAACATTCCAGCTCTTCATTATCATCGAAGCTTCGCGCCAATAAAGGCGAAGATTTATCGATGGGTTTTATTACCATAACCGGATGATGGGATACGTGTTGTTCCCTCGTCATTAAATGTTGAAGCGAGTAAATAAAAATCTCATTCTCATGGCCGTGCTGGTAATTATTTCCTATAGAGTTTAAGGAGCCGCAGCCAGCGGAGATCAGTCCCTGTTTTTTGCCTTTCAATGTTAGATAAATGATATTTGACATATTAGTTTCTCCTAAATGAAATTTTTTCGACTCTATTGTAGGGTGTGTATAAAAGTCAACCAAAAATTTATAAATTTGGAATAATTTACATTTGTAAGGGGATAAAATAATAAAACCGGAATACTTATAAACATGGCGTCAAAGTATTTAAGAGGGAGATTAAAAATCCGGTATCCAGATGGCATGTTTGTAATAATCGAATAGCGGAAGCTGACATTCAGGTAGCTACTCAGTAGCCGCTACCTGAATATCTGAGATTATTTTAGGTACATACTATTAATCTGATGAAAAAACGCCATATCCAGTATCCTAGCAAGGCGAATGTAATGATATTAAGAGAGAGTGATTTGAATCTTTTTTTTACAGTTGCATAAATTAAGGGGGACATAATCAGTAAACATGTCGGAGCAAATACATCACGGTTATCATCTACCAGCTCTCTGTAAACAGTACAGAGATTATCTGTATCCTGACCACCGATATAATGCTCTTCTTCTAAGTATGACATCATATATATAAATAATGCACAAAAGATAGCATAAGTGATATTTAAAACTATGGCTGATTTGCTCATTCTCGAATTCTCATGATTATATGAAGTCTATGACATCAAAAGGTGGGAATCCGAATTCGCCTGTCATATAGTAAGGATTTTGCATATGTTGTGTTTCCTTTTCTTAAATTAATTTATTTATACCGGCACTCCGGTTGCCATCATTTATCCTTCACAAAGCTCCAGTGGGTTACAGAGTCTCAGTATATTCAGAATTTTAATTCTTGGAAGAGATTTTGTAATAAAAATGAATCAGTTTAGCACGAATTAATAGCATGAGATTTGCTGAACAGGCAGAATAAAATGCCGGGCTTGATATAATTAGCATGGATATTTATTTTTCGTGAATATTTCTTTCTCGCCAATGACTAGGAGAGCAGCCAACTAATCGATTAAAGAAGCGGGCGAAATAGGCTGGATCTTTAAATCCGAGCTGATAAGCAACTTCAAATACCGGGCAATCACTGAATAATAATAGCCGTTTGGCTTCACGCAGTTGACGATCGAAGATGAGTCGTTTCGGTGGACGGTTGGTAAACCTACGGCACATATCTTTTAATCGCGATTCTGTAATATCTAACTTATGGGCATATTCCGGTACGGAAAGATGATGATGATAATAATTGTCTATTAATTGGTTAAAGCGCTGAAATAACTTAATTTCTCCTCGCACGCCATTAATCGGGTGATCATCAAGAGGAATATTGCGTAATAACAGGGTAAATATAGCTTGTGCCAGGAATGTCAGCGATTGCTCTCGACCAATAAAGTGATTAGATGATTCGCGGGCGATTAACGCCCAATAGTGATTAAAAGCGGCCAGCTCTTCCGGTTTATCGGCGACGGATAAGCAAATAGCCGGAATATCAAGAATATCTTTATTGGCCGGATAGAGCGATTCCAATAACGGTAATATCAGATCTTGCCGTACGGTAAGGACATATCCGTCACTGTCATCTTGAGTGAAAAAAGCGTGAGGAACGGAGGGCGGAGTGAGAATAAACAGCGGTGCTTGTACAGAATAGTGTTGAGCATCCAACTGTAATTCAATATGGCCGGTGATCAAAAAATGAAGTTGGAAGAAACCATCGTGACGATGAGCTTGCATATTACGACCAAAAAATGCCGCCATTCGGCCAAAGGTCTGATAATGCACATCATCGGTGCCTTGGGTTTCATCATAATCCTTGCTGATATCAATATTGGCAATGATAGGCTCAGTCATGATGGTTGTTCCTTTTTATTGAAATTACTGCGCTGTTCTCTGTCTGGCGTGTTTCATCGGGATCAGACAGATAATGGCTGCGCCAATGACCAGTAACCCGGCAACGAAATAGAGACCGGTATTAAAGCTCCCGGTCTGATCTTTCAGCCAGCCGATTAATAATGGGCTAAGTGCTGAACCTATGTTACCTGTGGCGCTAATAACCGCAATGCCGATCGCTCTTGCGCGTAAGCTGATAGCTTGATCCGGCGTGGTCCAGAAAACCGCCATCGCGGTAAATGAACCGGTTGAAGCCATAATAATCCCAATCAGTTGAATGACGCTGTGGTGGGTCAATGAGGTCAATATCCAGCCCACGGCGGCGAACAGATAGGGTAGCGCTGTATGCGTTTTACGCTCTTGTAACCGGTCTGAACGACGACTCCAGTACACCATTCCGATGATGGTACAAAACTGAGGAATAGCGGTCAGAATACCGATCATGATGTTACTGCTGCCTTGATTGAAGCTTTGCACAATCTGTGGCGTCCAGATATTAATCGCACTCAGAGTATTAGTTAGGCAGAAGTAGGCCAGGGTATACATCAGCATGATCGGTGCGAAAATCTCACGCCATATACTGTGTTTTTGCATAGCCTGATGAGTTGATGAACTTGCCGGTTGAATCTGAGCGAGCTGGTCGTTATCCATCATCTCTTGTAAGCATTTTTTGTCTTCATCTGTCAGCCACTTAGCACGCTTTGGCGAATCATCAAGATAGAACCAAACGACAACTCCTAGTAGTACAGAAGGAAAACCTTCCAACAGGAATAACCATTGCCAGCCGTGAAGGTTCAGGAGGCCATCCATTTCCAGAATATAACCGGAAGCCAGAGAACCAAACGCCATTGTCACCGGCATTGCCACCATAAACAGCGCATTGGCACGGGCGCGATAGTAAGCCGGGAACCAGTAAGTCAGATATAACAGGATACCCGGCACGAAACCTGCTTCGGCGATACCGACCAGCATACGCAAGATATACAAACTGGTTGGTCCGGCGGCGAACATGGTGGCAGTGGAGGAGATCCCCCAAAGCACCATGATAGTCGCTATCCAGCGTTGCGCCCCGACAATGCTGAGCATGATATTGCTAGGAATACCGAAAATGACATAAGTGACATAGAACAGCGTTGCCGCCAGACCGAACATGGTTGCGTTCAGTCCAAGATCTTTACCCATTGTCAAGCCGGCAAACCCGATATTGATTCGATCCAGAAATGAGAATACAAATAAGACGAATAGGAAAATAATCAGGCGACGGAATAGTTTGTTAATGACGGATTGCTGTTGTGCCGTGAGTTGCTTATGTTGAACCGCGGGATTACCCGGTTGTTGCGCAGCGGTTGATGAATCGCTCATTGTCATTTTCCTTAATTGCTTTTTTATTTGTATTACATGGTCATGGCAAATCAAAAGGTTGTCGGGTAAATCGGTTGTTAATGTGGTATTGGTTGAGATTAATAAACACCGGATGAAGGTGTTGTCGGCAGTTCTTTATCCTTGATAAATCGTGCTGCCAGCGCTTCCGCTGTACGAGCCAGTAAAGTGGTATCAATACCAACGGCAACAAACAGTGCGCCGAGTTTCAGGTAATGCTCGGCAACATTGGGCGCTGACATCAGAATGCCCGGCGCTTTACCCGCCGCTTTGATTTGGCCGATTGCCTGCTCAATTGCCGCTTTCACTTCGGGGTGATGCGGATTATCGGTGAAGCCCATATCGGAACTCAGATCAGCAGGGCCGATAAAAACACCATCCACACCGTCTACTTTGAGGATCTCCGGCAGGTTACGCAGTGCTTCACGGGTTTCTACCTGAACCAGAACGCAGATCTCATCGTTGGCGCGATGTAGATAATCAGGCGTTCTGTTCCAGTGGGAAGCTCTTGCCAGAGCGCTACCCACGCCACGGATACCCTCCGGTGGATAGCGGGTTGCGCGAACCGCTTCATAAGCCTGTTCGGCGTTTTGTATCATGGGGATTAATAAAGTTTGGGCGCCGATATCCAGTAGTTGTTTAATGATGACCAGATCATTCCAAGGCGGGCGCACAATGGGATGGCTTGGATAAGGGGCGATGGCTTGCAATTGGCTTAAAATCGTCTGAACATCGTTCGGTGCATGTTCGCCATCAATGAGTAGCCAGTCGAAACCGGCTCCGGCCACTAATTCAGCGCTATAGGGGCTACAAAGCCCCAACCATAGACCGATTTGTGGTTGGCCTGCTTTTAATGCCTGTTTAAATTTATTGGTTAATCGATCCATATTTTTTCCTCCTTAAACAAAACGGCAACTGATAGCGCCGAGGGGGCCGTAATCTACGTGGAAGGTATCCCCTTTATTGGCTGGAACCGGGCGGGTAAACGATCCACTGAGAATGATTTGTCCTGCTTCAAGCTGAACGCCATGTGGAGCCAGTTTGTTTGCCAACCATGCGACACCATTAGCCGGATGATTAAGTACCGCAGCCGCGACGCCGGACTCTTCAATCACGCCATTGCGATAGAGCAGGGCGCTGATCCAGCGCAGATCAAACGCATCAGGTTTAATCGGCCGGCCGCCCATAATGACGCCGCCGTTGGCGGCATTGTCAGAAATCGTATCGAACACTTTGCGTGGACGCTTGGTTTCCGGATCGATGTTATGGCAACGGGCGTCGATCAGTTCCAACGCGGGAATGATGTAATCGGTCGCGTTGTAAACATCGAACAGGGTGCAGTTCGGGCCACGCAAAGGTTTTGCCAGAATAAATGCCAGTTCAACCTCAATACGGGGCACAATAAAGCGATCGCATGGAATATCACTGCCATCAGGAAAAAACATATCGTCCAGCAGAGCGCCGTAGTCCGGCTCGCTGATTTGTGAACTGGCTTGCATCGCTTTTGAGGTCAGGCCAATTTTATGGCCTTTGAGTACCCGACCTTCGGCGATTTTCAACTCCACCCAGTGACGCTGAATAGCATAAGCATCATCGATGGTGATTTCAGGGTAATCCAATGAGATCTGTCGTATTTGTTCACGACTTTTTTCTGCCTGATGCAGACGATGTGCAACCTGTGATACGACTTCTTTCTGTAACATGCGGTTAAACTCCTGTGTCCTCTATGCCGCCAAAGCAGAGGTATTTCACTTCCAGATAATCTTCGATGCCGTAACGTGAACCTTCACGTCCCAGGCCCGATTGTTTAATGCCGCCAAATGGGGCAACTTCATTAGAGATCAAGCCTTCATTGATCCCGACCATGCCGTTCTCCAGCGCTTCTGCCACACGGTAAATTCGGCCGATATCGCGGGAATAAAAATAAGCCGCCAGACCAAATTCAGTATCATTCGCCAGATGGATGGCTTCTGCTTCATCACGGAATTTGAAGAGAGGAGCAATAGGTCCGAATGTTTCTTCTTGGGAGATAAGCATGGATTCGTTGACATCAGCCAGTACGGTAGGTTCGAAGAACAGACCGCCCAGAGCGTGTGGTTTACCCCCGGCCAATATGCGTGCGCCACGAGAAACGGCATCGTTGATATGTTCTTCTACTTTATCGACGGCGGCTTGATTGATCAGTGGGCCTTGTTGTGATTTGGCATCGCTGGCCGGGCCGACCTGCAACTTATTGACCGCTTGTGCCAGACGTTCGGCGAAGGCGTCATAAATGGTTTCCTGAACCAAAATTCGGTTAGCGCAAACACAGGTTTGACCGCTGTTGCGGAATTTGGCTATCAACGCTCCCTGTACAGCGGCATCAATATCGGCATCATCAAAAACAATAAATGGCGCATTGCCGCCCAATTCCAGCGATAGCTTTTTCACGGTGTCGGCACTTTGTGCCATCAATAATTTGCCGACGCGGGTTGAGCCAGTAAAAGAGAGTTTGCGAACAATCGGGCTTTGGGTCAAAACACCACCGATGGTTTTTGCATCGACGCCAGTCACCACGTTGAATACCCCGGCGGGAATACCTGCTTGTTCCGCTAGTGCGGCCAGAGCCAGAGCTGAAAGTGGGGTTTCTGAAGCGGGTTTTAGGATCACCGTGCAGCCCGCAGCCAGCGCAGGGCCAACCTTGCGGGTGATCATGGCGTTGGGGAAGTTCCACGGTGTGATCGCCGCCACAACGCCGATAGGTTGTTTGATCGTGATGATCCGTCGGCCTGGCATCGGGCTTGGGATAGTTTCACCGTAGGTGCGTTTACCTTCTTCCGCAAACCATTCGATGAAACTGGCGCCATAAGCGATCTCGCCCATAGCTTCTGCCTGTGACTTCCCTTGCTCCCGGCTCAACAATTCAGCCAGCGCCTGTTGATTTGCCATCATTAACTGAAACCAACGTTGCAGAATCTGGCTGCGTTGTTTGGCTGTCATTGCTCGCCAGGCAGGCAGGGCTTGTTGAGCGGCTGCAATTGCACGTTCTGTTTCAGTTGCTCCCATATTACTGACATGGGCGATAACTTCTCCATTTGCCGGGTTAGTCACCTTAAACGTTGCTTGGTTGTCGGCATCAACCCACTGCCCGTTGATATAAGCTTGTTGACGCAGTAATTCTGTATTTACATTATTTGTCATGATTTTTTTCTCCTAAAGACACTTGTGTGAGAGGTTTTCGCTGGTAGAAAGTTACTAGCTGCTGGCATAACCAACACAATCCAGCGCAAACTGCCATCACAAAGGCCATAGCAAAAGGGGTTTCATCTTGTAGTAAAGAGACGGCGACGCTGGCAAACGCGGCCATACCGAATTGCGCGGAAATAGCGAGCGCACTGGCGCTACCGGCAAGTTGACCGCGATGTTGAAGTAATAAAGAGAGGCTGTTAGTACCAATGGCATTAACCAGCGAGATAAACAGTACGACCAAAATGACGATCACAGTCAGACTTTGCTGATAAAAGATCACCAGCAAGATGCCGAACAGTAATTGAGCACTGGTTTGGATAAATAACAGACGAGAAACATCGTAGACTTTTAGTAAACGGACATTAAGCAGCACTATTGCCATCATGCCTAGCGCATTACAGGCGAACAGTAAGCCGTAGTAATTCGCCGGAACCTGAAAATAATTGATATAGACGAAAGGGGAGCCACTGATAAATGCGAACATGGCGGCGCAAGTGAATGCCAATGTGCCGATAGTTGCCATAGCTTCGCCATCAGTCAGTAATTTGCCGTAATTTTTAAACGCGGTGATAAGTTTTCCATTGTTACTCTGAGCGGGCAGCGTTTCTGGCAAGAAAAATAGTAATAATATTCCACTGATACAACCGAACAGGCCCAATAGCGTAAATATGGCCTGCCAATTGAAATAGGTTAACAAGAAGCCACCGAGTAATGGGGCGATAAGTGGCGCTATCATGGTCACTAAAGTCATGAGTGATAGCACACGTGGTAATTCCTGTGGGCTATAGATATCACGGGCGATAGCTCTGCCCATGACTACCGCGGCGCCACTGCCGAATGCCTGTAATGCGCGTAGTAAAATCAGCTGTTCAACTTGTGTCGCCAAGGTACACAACGCACTGGCGACGACGAATAATGCGATACCGCTAAGCAGCAGTTTTCTGCGCCCTAAATGGTCGCTCAGTGGGCCGTATAACAGCATGCCAATACAGAAACCGGCGAAAAATACGCCTAAGGTATGCTGCATTTGCCCTTGTGTTGCCTGTAATTGCCTTGCCATTTCCGGCAAGGCTGGCAGGTACATATCAATCGACAGAGGCCCGAAGGCCACTAGCGCGCCTAATAAAGGGATTAACCAACGAGGAGGATGCTGATGAAAAGATTTCGGCATCACTACTCCTTACGAAACAAGGCATGGACGTTATTTTGTTTGTAGTTCAATACCGGGTCTAATTCTTCCATTGTAAAAGAGAGAGCAAGGTAACGTTGGGCCATCAGCGAGGCAAAATGTTGTTTGATCAGAGGAAACAGTATCTCACCAACCTGTTGACGGCTTTCAAGGCTGCGTCCTGCGCCGATTTTTAGTGTCATATGGACGAATGCATAATCATGTTGACCGTCGGCCATTTGCCAGGTATCCAGCCAGATGGCGCGGCTGCGTATGCCGCCTAATGGGAAAATGCCGGTATCTGCCAGCGCCTGATTCACTTTGGCGAACAACTCTGGCAGATTGGCTTGTTCACGGATGTTTTCTGTACATTCAGCATAAAAATGTGGCATAGGTTGCTCCAAATCAGGCGATAGCGGGTTTATTGGTGATGTAATCAGGTAGAGGGAATACAGCGTTGACTTGCCCGGTGCCGGAACTGGCAAACAATTCAGTCAGAAATTCCACTTTACCGTCATACTTATCCCAACCAAGTAGTCCTAATAACATCACCGTATCGTGCATATTGCCTTCGCCATAACAATAATCTGCATATTCCGGCAGCATTTTGCAGAACTCTTTGAACTTGCCCTCTTTCCAGAGCTGAACTACCCGATGATCCATCTGTTCGTCGAATTCTCGGGTGTAACTGTTCATGCCCTCTTCGGCACGCTGATCATCAATAAAGCGGTGAGAAAGGGAACCGCTGGCGAATACCGCCACAGTGCCATCATATTTCTCAATCGCTTTCAGAATCGCTTCCCCAAGACGACGACTATCTTCAAAAGCATGAACGGTGCAGAACGCGGAGACAGAGACAACTTTAAAATGTCGGTCACTGTTCATGTAACGCATCGGTACCAGCGTGCCATACTCCAGTTTCAGGCTTGGAATTTCATGCGCCTGAGCACGCACGCCGACATTGCGCGCCTCTTCTGCGATCATTTGTCCCAATTCAGGATTGCCGTCATATTCATAACTCATATCCCGGATGAAGTGGGGTAATTCATTACTGGTGTAAATGCCGGAGAAATGGTCGGCGCAATTGATGTGATAAGCACTATTCACCAGCCAGTGCGTATCAAACACAATAATGGTATCGACCCCCATTTCGCGGCAACGGCGGCTAATCTCTTTGTGACCATCAATGGCTCCCTGACGGCAACCGTGATGTTTTCCCGGTAATTCAGACAGATACATGGATGGCACATGTGTAATTTTGGCTGCTAACGCTAACTTACCCATAAAATCCTCATTTGATATCAGGACGGCGAACCGTAATTCGCCGTGGTTAACGCTGATGAAACGGTTAAATTCCCCAACGCGGGATATGATGATCCCCCATAGAGATACAGACGTTTTTCATCTCAGCAAACACTTCAAAGCTGTATTCACCGCCTTCACGGCCGGTGCCGGAAGCTTTCACGCCGCCGAATGGTTGACGTAGGTCACGGACGTTCTGGGTGTTGACGAATACCATGCCGGCTTCAATATTACGGGCCAGACGCAATACCTTGCTGACATCTTGCGTCCAGATATAAGAAGCTAGACCGTACTCCACGTCATTTGCCAGGCGCAGACCTTCTGCTTCATCTTTGAATGGCAGCAGGCAGGCGACAGGGCCGAAGATCTCCTCCTGAGCCACCCGCATACGGTTATCAACATCCGCCAGAACCGTTGGGCGTAGGAAATTGCCCTCTTTTAGGTGCGCCGGTAAATCAATCGGTTTATCTGGGCCGCCAGCCAGCAACGTGGCGCCTTCTTCTACTCCCAGACGGATATAATCGGAGACTTTCTTCCAATGCGGTTTGCTAATGAGTGCGCCGATCTGGGTATTTGGATCTTGTGGATCGCCTACCCGTAAACGATTAGCGCGTTCAGCAAAACGTTTAATAAACTCAGGGTAGATACTTTGCTGAATAAAAATACGTGAACCTGCGGTACAACGTTCACCGTTGATAGAAAAAATAGTGAACAGAGCGGCATCCAGTGCTCGCTCAATATCAGCATCTTCGAAGATCAGAACCGGAGATTTTCCCCCTAGCTCCATTGAGTATTTTTTCAGACCGGCATTTTTCATAATCTGACGACCGGTCACGGTGCCGCCGGTAAACGAAACCGCGCGTACATCGTGATGTTTCACCAGCGCGTCACCGGCGGTAGCGCCATATCCCTGAACCACATTCAGCACACCGGCAGGGATACCGGCTTCTAGTGCCAATTCGCCTAAACGGTTTGCGGTTAATGGGGAGAGTTCTGACATTTTCAGCACTGCGGTGTTACCTAGCGCTAAACAGGGAGCAACCTTCCAGGTGGCGGTCATAAATGGCACGTTCCACGGGGAAATCAGCGCACAAACGCCAACGGGTTGCACCAGCGTATAGTTGAGCATCTTGTCATCAACGGGATAGGTATGGCCGTTCATTTGCTGACAAATTTCAGCAAAGAAGTTGAAGTTGTGAGAAGCGCGTGGGATCAGGACATTTTGTGTTTGATGAATGGGCAGGCCGGTATCTTTGGTCTCCATTGAGGCGATTTCAGGCACATTTTCATCGATCAACTCACCCAAACGGCGCATCAGGCGTGCACGCTCTTTCATCGGCAGATCTGCCCATTTGGGGAATGCTTCCTTGGCGGCGGCGACGGCTTGATCAATCTCCTCTTGACCACCGGCAGCGACTTCTGCCAGCACTTCGCCGGTAGCAGGATTTGTCGTTTCAAAATAGGTTCTACTGCTGACGTTTTTGCCGTTGATCCAATGGTTAATCATGGTCATTACAAACTCTCCTCATACTCTTGCTGGCTGACAATACGGTTGACCAGACGCCCAACATTCTCAACTTCAACAATAACTTCATCTCCCGGTACCACATCGGATAATCCTTTTGGCGTCCCGGTGGCGATCATGTCTCCCGGTTGCAACGTCATAAAGTCGCTTAGATAAGCGATTAAGAATGGAATATTGAAGATCAGATCAGCGGTTGTACCGCGTTGACGCAATTCACCATTAACCCAGGTGCTTAATGTCAGATTATGCGGATCGGGTACATCTTCTTTATCGACGAACCACGGACCGATGGGCGTCAATGTATCGCGGCTTTTTACCCGGAGATTAGGGCGATAATAATTTTCCAGATAGTCACGGATTGCGTAATCGTTACAGACGGTGTACCCGGCAACGTAATCCATCGCCTGTTCTTTGGTGACTTTGTGGGCGGCTTTGCCGATGACAACAACTAGTTCGGCTTCATAATGCATGTATTCCACATTATCAGGGCGAACGGAAACCTGACGATGACCGGTCAGCGTATTGGCGGCCTTGATAAAAACCAGCGGTTCTTTGGGGGGCTTAAATTCCAGCTCGGTGGCGTGATCAGCATAATTCAAACCGAGGGCGAACAGGGTACCGTTTGCGGGGGGCAACCATTGGACGGATTCGCCGCTGATTTTGCTGCCATCTGTCAGACAGACATTTTCCTGTTCATCGACAGTAACAATCAAATCGCAACCTTGATAGTGAACTCTTGCGTGTTTCATGCTTTTTCTCCCGCTTGCACAACCTGATTTTCCAGTGATGGGAAACCTGCTGCCCGAATAACAACTTTATCGCCCGGTTTGATAGCGACACGTTGGTGTGGCGTCCCAAGCAGGATGACATCCCCCTCTTTGAGGGTTGCGAAATCACTTAATGCTGCGACTAATTCCGTGGCTGAACGCACCAGATCGGCGGTTGACCAGCGATCGACTTCCTGACCATTGATTTCGGTAATGATATCTAACGCATCAATGGATTCAGGATGAGCCATTTGGCCTATGGGGCAAAAGCCATCACGACACTTAGCTTTAATTGCCGGACGATAAAAAGCGGTTTCAGGCAGGCTGACTTCATTAGCTAATGCATAACCTGCGATATATTCGGCTGCGTTTTCGATAGCAACTTTGCGGGCGGTTTTACCTATTATTAATGCCAGCGTCGCACCGCTTTGAACCTCTTCACCTACCGGATGGGGAATCGCTTCACCGGAGGTGATAACGGTATTCCGTGGTTTAATAAACCACACAGGTGTCTTAGGTAAAGTGCTATACGGTGCTTGCTGAAATGAGTCACGCCAGAAATCTACCTGGCTCTGATGGTTGAGGGCTACGGCGAAGACAGTGCCTTTCATTAACGATTCCTCATGAACTTAAACTGGTGGTTTTAAGATGCATTTATTAATATATTAATAAACCACAAGGCGCACTGTTGCAATATGTTAATGTGTTTGTTAATTTTAATTGTGATCTCAGTAACAATATCTCTACTAAATTTATTTTTTATCGTTATTAATCAGTGTATTAATCTTTTTGTGGATAAAGTGATTGCTCCTGTATTAACCTTTTATTAACCTGATTTTCAGAGTTTATTTTTGTTTACTTATTAATATTTTTATGATTTTTTCTTTGTGGTTGACTGAGGGACGTGCTAGTCTTTTTTATTGTGGTTATAGAGTGAGATAGCACTCGTAAATCAGTGATTAACTAAAAATAAGAGCCTTCATTACCCATGCATGAATCTCTGACAATTGCATTACTTCAAGCGCGAGAAACCGCGATGGGTTTTTTTCGCCCAATCCTTAAAAGTCATAATTTGACTGAACAGCAGTGGCGTATTATCCGCGTACTGTCTGATAATCGGTCGATTGATTTTTATGATTTATCTTGCCAGACCTGTATTCTTCGCCCAAGTTTGACCGGGATATTGACTCGCATGGAGCGTGATGGCTTGATCTTTCGTCTTAAACCGATGAATGACCAACGTAAACTTTATGTTTCTTTAACCCCGGATGGTCAGAAACTTTATGAAAAGGCGAAAGAGCAGGTGGAGCAGGGATATCAGGCTATTGAAAAAGCCTTTTCGCCGGAAAAGCTGATTCAGCTTTCAGCTTTGTTGGAAGAATTAATTGCTGTGGGCAATAACTCACAGATAAATACGGAAAAGGATATTAAGTAAATAGAATTTTTATTGAAAATGATAGATGAGAGTTTCCCTCAATCGTAATGTGGTTTCATTATTCTTGAGGGATAAGGCAATAATTTCCGCTGGTTAAAACCCAAAGAGTGGTTTTATTTATTGATAGAGAACTGTTGTTTCCTTTCTAAACTAAACTCTAAATGGCGTAATAAGATAAAATTATGAGCTAATATCTGTACCAGAATGATCATAATGAGTCTTATTACGATCCAGATCACCGGATGCAATTATATCATCGTTGTTAGAGTCAGATTTACATAGCCGAGTAATATTATCAATAGTATCGCTAGATCGACTGTTGGTGTGTATATATTTTGCAACTAATAACTTTCCATCTGTATTGGTACAATTGGAAATAACAACATAGTTATTGTTTGCTCCTTTCTCATAGTAAATGGCCGGTCTTCCATTCTGGAGAGCGTTTATTTTAATGTCAGATAAAGTATTAAATCTGGATTTTAATTGTAACCGGAATCCATTCTTTAAATTATCCGGTATTATATCCGTGAAATCGATATACATATCATTGATATGATTGCATTTACCTTTCCCAATAATTCCTCCGTGATGGCATTTTATAGATTTAAAGCCAATTACAGTATTGTTCTCACAACCAATATCTTTAACATCGGTTTGTTGTCCCATACCAAATCCATACTGGCAATTTATTGCCTTGCAGTTAATGACTTTATTCCATCTTGCATTTTGTTTTAGTTCGATACCAAATAAGGAGATATCTTCCGCAGTACAGTCTGATATACCACTGTACCAATAGTTGGATAGCAATACGCCGTTACATTCTTTTTTCCTGAGTTTTTTCTTAAGTTCTTCGGCATTTCCTGAATTATCGGCATTCTTTAAATCCATATAATCGTTGAATGCTTTAGTTGCCTGGGCATAACAGTTTCTAATGAAAACTCCTTTATATTTTTCACCGGGTTGTAAGGTATCAGTATTGATATTAGTGCTAATATCAGTTTCAGGATTAGTTTCAGTATCAGTTTTATCTTTAGTATCAATATATCCCATAAACCCTGTGCCGCAAAAATCAATGGCTTTTGAATGACTAATGGAGCAATCATTACAATTACATAGTACAAAACCATGTATCCTAGTGTTTCCAATTTCCTCTGGGCTATATTGACTATATTGACAGTCCAAAGTGATACCTTCTATATGGATACCGGTGGCATTTCTCCAGGTAAGGAAACTTCCTTTATTAGAAAGTTTTAATATAGTTTTTCCTATTCCAGCTCCAATAAGTTTGAAGGGTTTAATTGGTTTTTTTTCACTATCTCTGGAGTATGAATTACATGTATAAGTTCCTGATTCTATTTCTCCAATACCGCCATTATCGGCTAGATAATCCAGGAATTTCCCAATAGCTGCGGCATCATTAGTGATATTATCGTTTTCCAAATATTCTTTAAAGCTAATACGTTGTTCGGTTGTCATATTTCCACCTTTATTGATTATGGGTTAATAAGCAGAATGAAGTTGCCTAATAAAATAGGCTACTGAACTTCACTGTTATAACTATCTATTTATGTCATTACTAGTGATTGATATCTGTAATGAGTAGAGATTCTGGGAAAATTATAAAGATTCTTTACTCCATCAATCATCTAATTGAAAATAGTTCAATTGAGATACTATTTCAAGGTTTTCAAATAACAATTAATAAATAGATTATGTCAGTTTTTAATTGTGATGATAAATAATTATTTGATTTTTTTAAATTTAATGAAGTATTAACGGAGGATTTGAACTGCTATTTGGCGGATTAATTCAAGGCTTAATTATAGAGGTATCTACATATCGCCAAACTGACCTAAAGCATAACTGGAGGTAAGCGCTTGTAGTTATTGTTCTATTTTACATTTAATACCGATATCAGGTCTCACAAATCCCCTTAATACCGAAAATCAATAAGAATATTTAATGTAACGCTTTTTCGATGCTGGAGATCCGCATCTTTATGCAATGGGGGAAAAGGTAAGAGTGAGGAAAAGGATTACTCAAAGTCGCGGCGTAACTTTCAATGACATCGATTTCCGATATGGAACAAAAAACCGAACATTTAGAGTTATTTTGTTCGGTTATCTTCAACCGCCGGGGCAGTATACGGAAAATTTCATCACTTAAAAGAGATTTTTTGTATTTTTTTGTAAAAAGTTATGCATTCTTTTGATAACAAAAAGAAATTATTTCTTTTTGTACGAATATTCCCGATGTCGAGATGTTGTTTTTCTGAACGATTTAATATTCGTTTTCTTATGCCAAAGGCAGAAATCCTGAAACAAAACGATATAAGTCAGATGTGATTTCATTAGGTGAATATTTATATTCATATATTTCATCAAGTTAATAACTGAACAAAATAACTCTAAATGACCAGTAAACGCACCGCCTTGGCGGTCCGATTGTTTAATCTGTCATGGTGTTGTTTTAGGCAAAATGTATTCAGTAGATGTAGATAAGGAATAGATGAAATGAAAAAGCAAATTTTGAAGACTTGTGTGGCAGCGGCACTGTGCTTGGGGGGAATGTCGCAGGCGTTGGCAGTTGATGTTGAAGCTAATGGTCATAATCAGCTGGTGGTGAACTCTAACGTGGTTCAGGGCGCTTGTCAGTTTGAGGCAATACCCGTTGTCGCTCTTAATGCTTCAACAGCAGCCTTTTCTCAAGTAGCGGGCCCGGGCGGACTGGCAGTTGGATTACAAGATGTCACGATTAGAACGAGCGGCTGCCCCCTATTCAGCGATGCTCCTAACGGAGCTCAGTTGACTATTACAGGCACACGAGTAGGACCAAATGACAATTTCTTTCAGCTTACTAGCAATGCTCATGGTAATCCCGTAGTCCAAGACCATGCGGTTAGTCTGACGCTGAATGGTGTACGAGTGCAACCAAACCAAGCAATTGACCTACACGATGCCAATACCCGAGCCGCAGTAGCCGCTGATAATACCATCACGCTTAAGGCAGGGCTGGTGAAGATTGCTGATGCCAATACCGCGGTACAAGCAGCAGCCTCCACAGCAAACTTGGTCGTGGGTATAGCGTATCCATAATTAGCGCCGTTAGGCGTCAGGAACATCGTAACAGTGGAATTGGACAGGGAGGTCCAATTCTTGCTTACACATCACCAACACAGACACATTCAGGTGACTCAGTGAAAAGATTGATGACAGCGATGATAATGACCGGCCTGTTAGGCGGAGCAGTCACCGCCGCGCAGGCTGGGGGGGTGGGTCTTGATACTACCCGCATTATCTACTCGGCTGACCGCCATGCGGCAACCGCCTCGGTGAGCAATAGCAGTAAGGAGGCCGTCTATCTGATGCAGATGACGGTCAGTACCACCCCAGGGGGAAGTACGACCGCGCCGTTTCTGGTGACGCCGCCCCTGTTTCGCCTGGAGCCCGGCACTCAGAATCAGGTCCGTATCATCAAAACCGGCCAGGTGTTGCCCACCGACCGGGAATCCCTGTTTTGGTTTACTGCGAAGGCTATCCCGTTAAGCCATAAAACCGACAATCCCTCCCGTCAGCAGGTTACCGGGGGTATACAGATTGCTATGGCTAGTACAATTAAGCTGATGTATCGCCCGTCAGGGTTGCCGATTAGGCCGGAAAAGGGCTTCGGCGCTTTGCGCTTCAAACCAACCGCCGAAGGGATCACGGTCACGAATCCGTCACCCTATTACATCACCTTCGCTTCCCTGAAAGTGGGCGGACAGGAACTGATGACGAAACAACAGAAAGAGAACATGGTTTCTCCGTTTTCGGCCCTGTCTTTCCCGCTCAAGGGGGTACATTACCCGGCCAAAGTAAGCTGGACGGTGATTAATGACCTCGGAGGATCATCATCCTATAAAGGGGAGATACCGTAATGCGCAAATCGTGGACTTTTATCAGACGGACAACCCTGGCCGGTTTGCTCTGTACCGCCCCCCTGCCCGGAGGCGCGAGCACCAACACGGCAGAACTGACGCTGGCTCTGACACTGGAACAGCCAACCTGTGAACTTAACGTGCAGACATCCCGTGTCGAGTTTTCATCCATTCCGCTTAACGAAGTGCAACGCAGTGCGGAACATATCGAAGCGGCGGACAACAAGCCTGTTACGCTGGCATTGTCAGGCTGCGCGGGATCAGCCCGAGCGGGCCGTACCCCGGCGATTAAAATAGCCGGCCCCACACCGGAAAACCACCCGACGTTATTTCGGGATAAATCTTCCTCTGTGGCGGGAAACGTGGGATTTGGCCTGCGCTATCAATCACCGGGAGGCGGACTGGGAAGCTACCTGAAAAATGGCGATTATGTGGATTTGGCATCACCGGGTAGCGCCGTTAAAGACGGTCAAATCACCTTCCAGATGGATATGCGACATGAATCCGGCACGGCTGTCCCCACCCCCGGTGAGCTGACCGCGCACATTCAATTTCAGTTTGACTATCACTGAGGACATCTCAGGTAACGGTCTCAGGAGTGAATGTGGAGCAAGGTCGGATATGCCCAGCGCGGTACAGGCTGGCGCCACTACTATTATTCTGGCTGGGGTTAGGCGTGATCAGCGCAGAACCCTGTCAGGCCGCCGGTATCAGCCTGAATAAAACCCGGGTGATTTTTACCCAGGGCGAGCGGGCGCAGACGCTGACAGTAGTCAATACCACGCCTCAGGCGTGGCTGGTTCAGGTGAGAATCACGGGCGATCAGGCGAAAACCGCCCCAGCGTTTGTGGTGACGCCGCCGCTATTCAGGCTGGAGGCCAATAATCAGAACAGTCTGCGTATTTTGCCGACGTTTAATCTGTCCCCCTTTCCGGTGGATCGGGAATCGCTTGGGTATGTCCAGATGAACGCTATCCCCGCCGCCCATCAGATGGCGGCGGAGCACACTCGGGATCAGGCGTCGATGAGCGTGGGCATGCGAATTAAGTTTTTCTGGCGACCGCAGGGCCTGCCGATGTTGCCGGAAGAGGCGTATGGACAGCTCCGCTTTCAGTCGCAACCCGATGGCGTTAAGGCGTGCAATCCTACGCCGTATTTCCTGTCACTGGACAGCCTCACGCTGGACGGACAGGCGCTCGATCTGAATCGCTATCCCTCCATGATAGCGCCACGGGATTGTGTGACCTATGTCGGACAGCAGGACAAAAAATCGGTGAGCTGGTCGATGATTAATGATTACGGTGGGGCTTCAAACCGGTTTACCGCCAACGTGGCGCGTTAAATTCGCCCTTGTTTTATCCAGAGGTGGAAAGTGAAGAGAGTCAGTAACGGGCATAAACGGGCGCATTGGGCGGCCATGATGTCTCCCTTTTGTTTCGCCCTATTGCTAGGGAGCCTGTTTAAGGCGCAGGCGGCTGAGAATCAGGGGTTATCGTTCTCCCCGATGCAGTTGTCTTATGTGGCTAAAGACAGTCCGGGCGGCGTGACCCTCAGTATGACCAATCACACGGCGCAGGGCTATCTGGTACAGGGGTTTGTCAGCCCGATGGACCCCGATACCGGTCGCTTTGACACCAAAACCGGGCAAGTTCCCCCTTTTGTTGTCCTGCCGCCGTTAAAACGGGTCGAAGCCGGCGGGAGATTTTCGTTCCGTATTCGCCAGCTTGGCGGGTCGTTACCGCCGGATCGGGAATCGGCCTTTGTGATCTCGCTGCGGGCTATCCCCGGCGTCGCCGTGCCGGAGATGGGAGCCTCTAAACACCAAACCGGCAAAAACTCGCAAGTACAGGTCGCCTTACAGATGAATATTCGGCTGTTTTATCGTCCTCAAGGCGTCCCCGCCCGGGATAACGCCACGGTGGCTAAACAGGTGAAATTTTCCCTTCAGGGAACGCAGTTGCGGGTGGAAAATCCCACGCCCTATTTTCTGGCCTTTTCTGCCTTAAAAGTAGGAACACAACAGGCGGATGACCACACACGCCAGGCGCTGGTGCCCCCGAAAGGCATACAGACCTATTCATTTACCACCGGGGTACAGGGGCCACTGGTCTGGCGTTTTCCCGGTGACAGTCAGGATCGCCATGTTCCGTTATAAACCCGCCGCATCGGCGGACGGTGTACCGGCAGAGTGACTTCAATATCAACAAGCACAGGCTTAATTAGAAGCAGAGATGAGCTATGGCAATAAACACTTTATTTCCGTCTGCACTGCGGGCGGGTAACCAGCGCGTGCCCGGTCAACCGGGCGGTTTCCGGCCCCGTCCGGTCTACCTATGTCTGCTGTGTTCACTGACGGCAACGGCCCTGCCCGCCTCGGCGCGGGAATACTTTAATCCCGCATTCCTGATGGGTGCTGACGGTGAACGCAGCCATGTCGATCTCTCGGCGTATGAAAACGCGGGCTATGTCGCCCCCGGACGCTATCTGGTCGATGTCTACTTGAACCAGAATAAGGTGGACAACCGCGAGATTGAATTCAGGCTGGTTAACGGCCATCTCCAACCAGTATTAACCGTCGCACAACTGGAAGGGTACGGGGTCAATACCCGCGGATTACCGGCTTTTAAGGGTAAAGCGGACGACAGCCTCATCACGGATCTGGCGAAAAAGATCCCGCACGCCAGCGCGACTCTGGATTTCGCCCGGTTGCGTCTGGATCTCAGTGTCCCGCAGGTCGCCATGCAGCCTCATTACTCTGGAACGGTTGACCCATCACTCTGGGATTCTGGAATCCCGGCTTTTTTAATGAACTACACTGTCAACGGTTCGGAAGGACGTTATGACCGCCAGGGAAACGGGGAAGGATCACGTTCCCGTAATCTGTTTGCTTCTTTTCGTAACGGGTTGAATCTGGGGCCGTGGCGTCTGCGCAGCACGCAAACTTACAGTTACAATCGTCAGCGCAACGAGGGCGCCTCCGGTTTTTCCACGCCGGCACAGACCCAATGGCAGGTGAGTAATACCTATCTACAACGTGATATTCCCTCACTGCGCAGTGAGTTCACGGCGGGTGAAACCTATACTGGTGGTGATATTTTTGACAGCATCCCGTTTCGGGGCATGAAATTGGCTTCGGAGGAGGCGATGTTGCCCGACAGTCAGCGCGGTTTTGCCCCGGAGATAACCGGTGTGGCGAACTCCAATGCGCAGGTGACGGTATCCCAGAACGGCAATATCGTGTATCAAACCACGGTGGCGCCGGGGCCGTTTCGGTTCACCGACCTCTATACCACCGGGAGTGCCGGCGACCTGACGGTAACCATCAAAGAGGAAAATGGCCGCACCCGCGTCTCGACAATAGCCTCTTCATCTGTCCCGGTGATGCAGCGTCCCGGGGGCGTTAAATATGAATTGACGGCCGGTCAATATCACGGCGGCAGCCTTACCAATGGCAACCGTTCCCCGGTATTTACGATGGGTACGCTGGTCTATGGTTTGCCCCATAGTATCACCCTGTACGGCGGGGGACTGGTCGCCGGCAACTACCAGTCGAGTGTATTAGGCACCGGCGTTTCGTTGGGGGCGTTCGGCGCACTGTCTGCGGATGTGACTCTGGCGCAGGCACAGTTGCAGGAGATCAAAGGGCAGGAAGAGAGCAAACAATTCGGCCAGTCTTATCGCGTAAAATATTCCAAGAACCTGATCAGTACCGGCACCGGCATTGATCTGGCCGCCTACCGCTATTCCACTGAGCATTACTACAGTTTCAGTGATGTTAACAGCATGGGCTACAGCCTGAATGAATATCAGGCGCCGTGGGCGCTTGACCGGCGTCAGAACACCTGGCAGGTGAACCTGCGCCAGACACTGGGACGCTGGGGCAGTCTTTACGCCTCTGGGACGCGCAACGATTACTGGAATGGCCGTACCGACAACAACTTGAGCCTGGGTTACAACGCGATGCTGATGGGGATCAGCTATAACCTGAGCTATAACATTTCTCGGATAAAGGGCGAGGGTCACTGGCCGGAGAACCGTCAGGTGTCATTCAATATGCAGGTCCCGTTCAGTCTCTTTGGGTCATCGTCGGCGTTACGGGGCGTTTACGCCCGCTATACCGCCTCGCGCGACTCGCAGGGCAACCTCTCTCAGCAGACCGGCATCAGCGGCATGTTATGGGATAACCGCCTGAGTTATAACCTCCAGCAAGGCTGGGGGAACAGCGGCCAGCAAAACAGTCGCGCGTTGTCGCTGGGCTATCAGGGCAGTCAGGGAAGCGCCAATCTTGGCTACAATGACAACGCAGACAGCCAGCATTTGACCTATGGCACTTCTGGCGCCCTGCTGGTCCATCCTTACGGAATAACGCTGTCACGCTCGCTGGGGGATACCGCGGTATTGGTTCGCGCCCCCGGTGCGAAAGGGGTGACGGTCAGCAACGGCAACGTACAGACCGACTGGCGTGGCTACGCTGTGCTGCCGGGCGGATCGGTCTACCACAAAAACACCATCAATCTGGACCCGTCCACCCTGCCGGAAGGGGTGGATATTGACCAGACCAGCCGCAACGTTTACCCGACCAAAGGGGCGGTGACGCTGGCGAACTATCAGGTTCGGCTGGGCAGCCAGTTGCTGTTGACCCTGACACATAATGGCAAACCCGTGCCCTTTGGCGCCGCCGCGACGCTGGCAGGAAACGCTACTCAAGCCGGCAGCGGCATTGTGGGCGATAACGGCCGGGTTTATCTGAGCGGCATGCCGTCCGCCGGTCATGTGAAAGTTAAATGGGGCAGCGGGGCAGATCAACAATGCACCACCCGTTATCAGGTGTCGTCCGATTCTCCCGGGAAACTGGTGCAGGCCGATGCCGTGTGTCTATAAGCGTGACCTTCATATGGGCAGCCTGACCGGTATGCCCGATGAGATATCACCGATATCGCTTTAATATCCGGGGCGCCACCCAAAGCGAGGTTAGCCCCGGCAGTGAAAGAGCGATGTGAACAGATAAGTAATTTGGAGAGAAGGATGTTAAACACTGAACGTTTGTGGGGCGGGCATGCAGCCAACCCCGCGCCAACTATCATGGGGCTGGGGGCGTCACTGGTCTTTTTATTGACCGCGTTGCCACTCCAGGCGGCGGAGACTTATCAGGACTGCGAAACTGAACTGATGAATAAGGTTAGCAATGTAACCGTCACCGGCTATGCCATGATGCCGAACAACAAAGATAAGCGTGATTATTCACGGGATGAAATAGTGGGATATACCACCAGCGGCCCTCTTGACTGGTCGACAACCTGTCGCGTCCCTGCCGATACGCAGCGGATGGCCTACACCGTGGATTCGGGAACCGGCTCATCGATCTCTTTGTCTCCATCGAATAGTGTCCGGGTAGGAAAGGCTGGCGACTTTATGGTTGATATCGGGCAATCTTCACTCTCTTGCCAGACGCACGGTTCACCCGGAACCTATCAATCAACCAGTCTGGTCAAAGGGAATAACGACGCCAGCATTCCCTGCGTCCCGGATGCCAACGGTCTGGTTGATATCAGTGTCCGCTCGGTGACCGGGGCGATTTACCCGGACAGTGACGGCAATTTCAATGCGAAACCGGGCGGCAGTTATTTGTCCGTGGGCGCGATCGGCTGGACTCCGACAGCAATATCCGGTTCTAACGGCATGCTGAAACCCCTATGGACTACCGTCATCCTCTCATCCGTTAAAAAGCCGTCCACCTGTGCCGTTGTCCTTACCCCGTCATCGGTGGATTGGGGAACAGTGAAAAGAGCGGGTAAACAGGCGGGAGATCCACTAGAGTCAGCGAGGCAGATAGGGATAAGCAGCACCTGTTCCGGCGATGAAGATGTCTTTCAAAATTCACGCCTGCTCTACCGGATCGATGGACCCTTTGTGCCGGGGAAACCGAATGCCCTGGCCTCTTCAATAGAAGATGTCGCCTTCGCGTTTACTGATGCGGCCAACAAACCCTTATCACTCAGTACCGGGCACCGAGGTGAAGGGGAGAACGCAAGATACGTTAAACAAGCGGGCGATAGCTACACGGCATCGACGCAAGTGTCTGTGGTACCGGTTCTGTTGAAGACTGACGGCGCCGGCGGGCGGGCTCGGGCGGTTGCGGTTATTTCAGTCTGGTCGGATGTCCAACCCTCCGCTTAGTTGTTGCCATTGTTGCAGCGCCAGTCGGCGCTGCATAAAATCGCCCTATCCAGCAAGTTCTTATAATAATTCGAACGATCTTCTTTTATTATTTCGATGTTGTCGCAAAGTTTAGCTATTTGTAAGTCAATTCGATGAGCTATTGGTAGATATAGAATAATTAATCAGTTAATCTACGGCTGTTCTCGATTTCATTGGTTAAATTGCAGATCAAGGTCAGCATCAGAAATTATTGTTTTAACTTATTGAATAATTAACGTTAATATTTCTTGTGGATAGATGATAAATTGCCCACGAAATATTGTACCTGTTGGGTAATGAGGAGTGAGTGTTTCCCGCAACGCTAATGTTATTTCATTATTTTCAAGTGATAGGTTAATAATCTCCGCCGCTTCAAAGCCAAAGAACCGTTTTACTTGTGGATATAGCGCTTTATATAAACTCTCTTTTACAGAAAAAGCGAGGGTAAACGCTTGTTCAAGTGGTAAATGACAATGTTTCAGAAGTTGAATTTCTCTGTCATTGACAATCATTCTTGTGATTTCATCCATATTTTGACGATCGACGATAGCTTCTACATCGACACCAATTAATCTGTTATGAATTTGCGGCGCAGCCAGCACAATTGCACAATAAGTTGAATGAGAAACAGAACCGCAAATACCTTCCGGCCAGATTGGAGCGCGATCATTACCGGAGATCAAATTAAATTCCGGTTGCCCTAATTGCGCTAAAAGTTGTCTGGCGCAATAACGTGCCGCCAGATATTCAGCCCGCCGCTTCTTGACGGCTTTAGCTAATGTAGCAGGGAAGGGGAGATTTAATTGATTGAACAATTCATCGTGATAATGTGAAAGTTCAAAACGAGCTTGCCAGAAATGCACTTGGGGGTTATTAACAACCGTTCCATACTCGATTTGAGTGATAAATCCGTTGTCATATTCTGGCAGCGGCGCTTGATTGGTGTGTATAACTGTCTGTTCCATGTTGATTATCCTGATAATAAAATATCCTACAGTCTATACTTAATATCACTCATATTGAACGGTAAAATGTGCTATTGCGTTAGCTTTTCCGCCTGTTATTCTATCATCGGTTTGGTAATAGCGGGCAGTGAAAGGTAAATTATAACGAGCATTCCTGTCAGAATGACCGACGACAAATGGTTTTCCAATAGGAACGGGTGCTCCCATATATAAGATTTGCACACCAACCCCTTTTGCTGTATTCGTTGCATTAGCTCTGTTTAATTGAATAATACTCTCTGGGGCGCCACTGATTGTTCTTGCTGAAAATGTAATGGTAGGTTCGATTTTTTCTGTGCATTCAATGCCGATATTAAAATCAGCGTAGCCGGCAGTTGTTCCTTTTCCTTTAAACGAAGAACTATAAACATCATGAAATCTAACGGTTTGATCGCCAGATAGCGCCATGCAGCCTTGAGCAGTAACATGATATCTTGTTTTGTTTCTTATTGTTATTAGACGGATGCCGTTCGATGTTTGTAATAGGGAAATTATTCCAGCATGTAGTGATCTTCCCGATTTAATTGCGCCTTCTTTATAGAGATAAACATCAATATCACCGATATCTTTCCAGGTGATTTTTTTCTTTTCTGGAGGATAATAGATATAACTTCTGCCATCCATTGTGGGATATTTCATATTATTTAAGTTACCGGTAGAAGCAACAAAATATAAATAGAGATTATCTATGCCTGTTGTTAACTTTCCGGTCCCATGCTTTGTACTACCGGCTATGCTGGGATAAACACTTTCACCAAAAACCAAATATCCGTTGTCATCACATGAAAAAATAGGATCATTTATATTTAGCCCCATACTGCTAGCTAACTGTTCAGCACTAAATCTGGCGACATGAATACTTTTAGTGTTTGATGTATTTAAGTTTAATTTAAGTGAATTTAAATCAAAATATACAGTGCCGCTACTCGTTGTGGATTCTGAGATGCAAGCAGCATCTATTTTATTGATATTAAACAGTAAAACAGCAGAAATTAATAACCGTAAATAAGATTTCATATCTATGCCTGTTGAGATTTATTCTTAATTACTGACAACGCAATTTACTAATAACGCGATTTATTAATAATACAACGAAGCGAGAGTAGCGCCATTATCTTCCCGATATAATTTATTAGTGAAATTAATATGGCAGCTTTATCTAGTGTCTAAATCAGGTTTTAATTCTGCTGTATTATTAACATCACTGAGGAAAATGTCTCTTGTTTCTCATGTTATCATGATGTTAATAATTTAAGTTAAATTATGTGGTTTGTAAAGCTATTTGTATTCAATTGTGAAATGAATTGTTGCATTAGCTTTTCCTCCGGTTACTTTATCATCTATTTGGTAATAGTGGGCAGTAAGCGGTAAATAATAAAGATCTTTTTCACCTCCCCATTCAGTTATAGAAAGAGATGTATCCATATCAACAGGATTATTTTCATGCAACAATTGAACGCCAATACCTCTGGCTGTTTTTCCCTCGCTGTATTGGTGTAGTTTAACAATGCTATTTAGGCTTGGACTCACTACTTCTCCTGTGAACTTAATCGTGGGGATATTTTTATCTTTACATTGAATGAGAATATAAAAGTTATTACGACCAGCAGTAGAGCCTCTCCCTTTAAATGAAGAAGTATGAATCTTGCCAAGTTTTATTTCTTTATAGGGTGTGGATGTCATACAGCTTTGACTGCCAATGATATTTTCCTTATTATATTTTATATTTATTAATTTTTTACCATCACTTGTTGATAAAGAAGATATAAACCCTCTTTTTAGTATGGAGCCTGATTTGATATCACTCTCTTGAATAAGATTAATTGTTATTTTACCAATATCTCTTAAAGTTATTTTTCTATTGATGCCATCATGAGAGCTACCCTTAACATCTCCGTCATAAGATATGGAAAAATATAAATTATCTACACTGGTTTTTATCCGACCACTCTCTTTGGCGAATCCTATTCTACCTGATGTTGTTTCGAAAGATATATCTTCATTATTATCACAGCTAGCAATGGTTGAGTCGGCTTTAATTCCTATTTTGTTAGCCAGCTCCATAGGACCGTATTCAGCGATGATAATAGGTCTTCGAATATTAAAGTCTGCATTGATAATTTCATTTATCTCAACATTTAAATCAATTGCTTTAAAATTCTTGCTTAATTTACATGAGGCAATTGATTTTGTAATATTGAGCAGTGTTAATAATAATATTGATAATATAATTAATTTGTTTCTCATACTTTCCCTGAATAAATACTGCTTTAATCACTGACAACGTAATGAAGTCAGAATAATACCATTAATTTTTTGATATAATTTACTATCGAATTGAATATGACAGTTTTGTTTATTGCCTAAATCGGCTGTTAATTTTGCTGTGTCATTCACACCACTGAGGAAAACTTCTCCTCTTTCATTCGCCATACCATTGACACCATTTGGGCCCGTAATGACTGTGCCGAATGGAAGTTTCTTGCCGTTATGTTGTAAAGTTAAAAATACTCGATGACCAATACGAATAGAATAATCCGCCAATACTAAAGCCCCCTTGGTTGGAATGACCTTAGTGGTTGGATTATCAATATCTACGTCATCACTGAATGTATTGGTATCAAGAGATAACATATTTTCCCGATATTGCGATATATAAGGCACAACGGTATATCCTCGCCAATCTGTACTGATAGAGGTATTATTCAGTACCTTGGCATTGGTTGCTCCGGGGGCACGAATTAAAGCACTGGCGCCGCTTTCGCTAATATTTTGCGCCAGGGTAACGCCATAGGGATGGGCAATAATCGCTCCCTCTAATCCATAATTAACCCGCTGATTTTTTCTATGATCAGTGGTATAGCCTACATTAATTGAACCATATGAACCTCGGTAATATAAACTGGCGGCATTACCTGATTCTTTTTCTTTCTCAGATTTTTCATAACTGTAATTTTGAGAAATAGTATAGTTCAGATTCTGTTGTTCCAGTAAAGAGCCGGATAATGTCATTGAATGCTGGCTGTTACCGTTAGTGTTATAGGAGGTATCATAATCTACCGATGCACTATGATTGTTTGATGGCAGCCATTTATCCAGAGGAATACTAATATTGAATGAAAACACTTGATCGTTATTAATGTTTGAGCGATTACGATGGTAATTATAGCTCAATGACAAAGAGATATCACGAATATTAGTATTATAGGACATAGAATATGACTGATTCTTACTGGTTTTATCTTGCCAGTAATCTTGTTGCCAGGCCGATAATGAAAGACTGCCATATTGCCCTAAGCTTTGGCCCATTGTTATTTGCATCCGGTTTTTAGGCGCGCTATTTCTGTTATTATTCGTAAATTGGTGGTTATTATTAGCATCGCTAAAGCTGTAATAACCATTGGTATTGTAGCGATAACCCGCCAATGTCACCGTTGTATTAGTTTCAGTAAAACCTTTACTGTAGCGTATTTGATAAGATTGCCCGCTTTTCTTTTCTCCATTTGGGAAATGAGTTGCTGCATTGGTGACATCGATTGATACCGCGCCAATTTTTCCTAAATTATGTCCTAAACCTAATGCATGACTTTGATAGTCAGAAGAAACAATAACTCCGCCATAAATGGTGGTGCTATCCCATAGCCCGTAAATAGCTTCTGTCTGAATAAATCTTTTTTTACTAGCCTGTTTGCCACCGCTGAATTTACCGATATTAGCAAAATATTTCATTTGACCGGAACGGATCATCAATGGTGAGGCAGCAAAGGGCTGAGTAAATTTTCTGACATTGCCATTCTCTTCATAAATGGATATTTCCAGATCACCATTCAGGTTACTGGGGTAAATATCAGTAATTTCAAAAGCGCCGGGTGGCACAAAAGTTTGATAAATAATATTATCTTTCTGGTGCACTTCTACTCTTGCGTGAGTCATCGCGATACCGCGTACAACAGGCGCAAACCCTTGTTGGCTATCTGGCAACATTTGGCTATCAGACATCAATTTAATGCCATTAAAGGTGAAACTATCGAATACCATGCTATCGGTGGATGTTTCGCCTAATACCAGTCGAGATCTCAATGGTCGAATATCCCGTTCAGCATAGGCTTTAAGCGATTTCCATTCAGATGTTGTACCGGTATGGTTGTAGTAACTATTATGACGAATTCGCCACGGACCTAAATTAAAGCCACTACGTAAATTCAGATATTGATTCTGTTCACTTTGATTTTTATTCCAGGATTGCATTCCTGTTAAATGATAATTGGTGAAAAACATAGGCAAACCATCGTCCCACTGATCAGGAGAGATATCTCCCCTGATTTGCGATTGCATGGCAGCTTGTGGAAAATTCAACATCAGCGTCAAAGCGCTTAAATCCAGTTCTGCTGACGCCTGTTTAATATATTTCTCCGGTTGAGAAATGATCTCTTGTTCAGCAAGGGATGCTAATTCTGGGAAGCTTGCTGTTTTTACCCCGATTTCTTTCAATAAACTGATAGATAATTCAGGACAAAGTTTATTTCCACAGTCAATAAAGGATAGGCTTTTAATGCCGATATCCCTTTTATTGACGATAACATTAACTTTATAGACGCCTGGAATATGGGAGTCCGTTTTTGCCAGACTTTCCAGATTAATATTCTCTTTGTCTTCGTCTGATAATTGTAATGCATTGATATCGAAATACAGCTCTGCATATGCTGGCAACGATAAAAAACAAATCATTAAAGCAAAACTGATTATTCTTTTCACAATACACTCATCAGACAATATTATTAGAAATTAAACCGGCGCTCTTCTGTTGTGCCACCGTAATCATTGATAGCAGTCAGAGTCACGCTTTTTATGCCATTTGCGGCTGAAAATACCTTATGACTAAAAGGGGGAATAAATCCGGGTCTAGGTATTAATGTTCCGTTAATTTTCATCTCATTAAGATTAACGTAATAAGCCGTGGGGTTAGTTAATTGAATTCCATTGGCATTACGTGATGCTTCCAAACGATTAATGGCATCATTAGCATCGTTATCAGATAGCCCGGATGGACGATAAATCAATTTGATAATGTTTTTTATCGTGATGATCATCTTGCTATTGTCATTTTTTTCAACTGCCGGAATCGCATTGACATTGAGTAAAAATATCGATTCCCTATCCGCAGGCAGATGATTGCCGATATATGAAACACGAATTTGGTGCTCGCTCTCTTTCGACATCTTAAACAATGGCGGTGTAATAACGAACGGTACTTTATTTTGACTGTTATCGATATTATCTACCCATGATTGAACAAGATAAGGTCTTTCTGTGTCTGAGTTGGTGATAGAAATCGTGGCTTCTTTTTGTGAGCTATTATAGATCAGGCGAGTGCCACCTAAAGTAATCCCTGCTTGTACTTGCCCTATAAAAAAGACAAGCAAAAAGGGAGTAATAAAGCGAAGCATTTTTACTCCTTTAGTTATAAAAATGTTTAATTATATTAAAGATGTTTGTTCGATGATTATGGATATATGATTGTGAAATTGATATCTTTATTTATCGCACCTGCTGTAATACTATTATTTGTCGAAATTAGTTTTGCTATGAATTTCATAGTGGCGGTGTTACTTGTGATTGTTGCAACTCCCGTAGCATGTTCTCTTGGTTTTATTTCAGTTCCACTATCTGCATTGGATATTTGAATACCCACTCCATCCAATCCTGAAGCGTAAAAACTTTTATTATGAATATTAGGCTCACCATCAAATGAGATACCTACAGCTCCATCTTTAGGACAGGCTGTTAAAGAGATAGAAAAATCTTTACTTATACCAACTGTATTTGTTTTTCCTCCAAATACGTTTTTTGACAGCTTACCGAAGTTTACGGTTCCACTGTCCGGGACATTTATTGTGCACCCTTCATTAATAATAGTACCTCGGAATTTAATTGTTCCATCATAAGATAACGCACTGAAACTACTAAAAATTCCTAATGCTGCTACTAAAGAAACCAAAATAAAATTCTTTTTCATTTAAAAATACCTTACCTTAATAAATATATTTTTTAGTCTTGCCTATACAATAGAAATATACATCTAACCATTATTATAGTTTAATGGTTGATGATATCATTAAAGTCATTTTTACATGGTAATATAATGCAATTGCATATTTAACCATTTCTTACATATATCTTTAGTTTATCCTAACTTAGTCATTGTTTCTCACCATGTTATAGTCTGCCCCATCTATATTCATATTATTGATAATAATGTCTGATATTAATTTCTTTCCAGAAAAGAGTTGTTTTATTCTCTAAAATATCATCTATTGTTATAAATCTACTCGTGTTGTTAATAATGATTCTTATTTTTATTAAGATGTTCTAAAATCTTACGACACGATAAGTCTCGTGTTAATAGCAAAATTCTTTTAATGTATTGCTAATAATGCAGTGAAAAGTGCTTAATAGGTAAGGTGCATAGTACATATGGATAAATTCATCTTCACTATTTTTACTGAAATGGAAATTCAATAGCGATATTAATAAAAGTAGTCTATAGCTACTCAACGCAACACACTAGTATCTTACTCAAAGAAAGTGAATATTCTGATTGGGCGAACCGTAATATGTAATGCCATCGCATTAATAATATCAATACGATCGGATAAACTGCCATCTTAACCACAGTTAAGATAACGAAAATTTCTTCTTATTTTTGTTAGAATCTTAAGTTGATTTCCAATCCAGAGTTTCTTCTTTGTTTTAGGTCTATTTCTCACTCGACGGAAAATAGTATTAACTAAAATATGATCTTTTTCAACAACTTAAACAAAAAAATAGTATTTTTTTTGCAATTAATTAAAATTTCTTTCTATTTCATTGTGTTATAAGATTAAATTAATCGATTGATTGAGTTAATTCAATTAAGAAATAGTAATGATGTTTATTTAATGTCTTATTTTTCATCATGATATAAATTAGACAAATTGATTCATTTTTGTCTTATTATTAATTCGGATATTCCATTGCTATTAGTGTGGCTGTATATTTCATCATCAAAATCATTAATCACAGTTTTAGTCATGGAAGAAATTAACCGGGCTGGAACCGAGCGTTAACAGATGTCAATCTATGTGGTGTATACATTTAGCGTCTCTGTCTGGTGGAGTGACATTGAAACAGTTAACAAGTTACTGTGCATTCGCATGAATAAGTGCAAATAACTTTACCTACAGCTTGATTCGAATAATAAGTATGTTTTTTCTGAGGAGAGCAATTTAAAAACTGCCTGATAGATATCTTCCAGAGGAATATTGTTGACATTTTTGGGATCATAAAGTGTCACACATTGGTTTTCAGAAGCAAGGGGAGCCCAATTCTCCGGCTTAGTGACACCATAGAGAGCCACCAGTTTTTTGTCTAATGCGGCGGCTAAATGGCATATTCCACCATCACCAACAATGATCAGATCTGTGCTGTTGAGAAGTGACAAAAAAGAGTGTAGTGATTGACATTCGACTATCTGAGTTTGGTCTCCTATCATTGCAAGTAACTTCTCAGCATGTGATCTGTCATGTCGAAGAGTGGAGATAATAAATCTCACATCTGGAAAATGATTTCTAATTTTCTGGGCAATTAATGCTATCCGTTCATGAGTAATACAGCTACTTTGCCGATTATTTGAGACAGAAAATAGGATAGTGGGAGAGCCATGCTGTTTGATTGGTGACAAATATTGAGATGAAATTTTAGGGAGTAACTCAGAGGACAATTTGTTTATTTCAGAATCAAATGTTTTTAATATTTTGAGTGATTGATGATATCCCTTAATATGCTGCGGACAGGTTGGGTAATTGATTAGCTTTTCGTGCCATTGATGTGATTGTGTTACCGCATAACGTTTTTTGGCCCCTAAAAGCCATAAAAATAGGTTATTCAGTTTCATGGGAGTGGGCTTTGCTGAAATGGCGATATCAAAATGTAATTTACGCCATTTCAACGCGGTTCCCAGAGTAGTGATATATTTATTTCCTTTTGGAATAATATGTGTGATGACTTCTGGGCAGAGATAATCAGCTAATTCCTTATTATTAGATTCGATAAATAGATGAATCTCAGCTATGGGAAATTTATATTATAAATATTTTATTAATGGCTGAGTACAAATTAAATCACCAAGACCATTACGGCGTAAAATTGCAATTTTCATTGGTTGTTAACTGACATATGGACAAATAGTGATACTAATATTGTAACTTTTGATACCTTGAAGTAGTTATGATAACTTTCGTATCCGCGAATTGCATACCGTAATTAATACGGAATTCCTTGAAATCGTTTACATCGAGTTCATCATAATTGGGGGACAGTGTAATTTGCTCCCCTTATGGATATCCACTTGTTGATGGGTGATTCGATATCGATTATCTCTGTCTTCTGTAGGCTCCAGAATTACCGAATCATCACAGCCTTCTGATATAGATTTCAGAAAATAACAAACCGGTTGTGCATGAAGCGACAACCGGAAAATGGGCTTTTATTTTACTAGTTTCGGGATATCACCGCTGAAATCAATCCACGGGTTGGCGCCCAGCATCTCTGCACTATCAACACTTGGTTCGTCATAGCGCATAACGAAATGCTTCGGCCCGTGGGCAAATGCCACGAGTAGTCCATCCTTAGCATCCAGGAAGCCAGCATGCATTCCGAGTCCGGGATAGCTAAGGCGCCAGGCGGGATCGCCAGTTTCCACGCGTCCTATCGATAGCTTTGCAATCTCTCCGTCCGGCAGACGGAAGAACCAGGTCCACGGGCCGCCAGCTACAACTGTCATGACTTCATCAATACCCATCCCGTCTTCAGAGCTATTCACGTGCAGTTTGCCGAATTTTTCGAGAACGGTTTTTCTGGCTTCAACCGAAATTGCTTTCATATCGTAGACCTTAGGATAAGGTGCAACACCTATTTCCGATATCGACAGAAAACCGCCGCGGTGAGCTTCCGGCTGGCGGCCAGCCAGTCGGATTTGCTCCAGAAGTTCTCCGCGGTGTAAAGAAAATAGCGAAATCAGTTTCTCGCTCTCTTCTCCAGTGAGTGTGCGCGTTTTTGACACTTCAAGAATAGGTTTAGCTTCTTCAGGGATCGGAACTGTACTGACCCGAACGCCGACGGAAAATAAAATCTTGTTGATATTCTCAATGCCAACGGTTGGTTGACGTCCATCAAGATAAAACAGGACAAGATTTTCTGATGCTGAAATAGCGGAATTGTTCATATCTACACCCCAATTTTGATGTAACCGGTAAATTCATCTGCAAAACCGAGTATAGGGAGATGGATAGTTTATTAAAATGCCTGTTATGTGAAAATATTATGCACTGATAGTAAACAATTTTAATCCCTCGCTGATAGGGCCATTACTTTTCATGACCAGTTTGCTTGGCGTCTATTTCAATCGGAAATTTGCTATTTAAGAGATTGTCGGTATTCAGGAAAAACAGAGCGAGTGCTGTGATTTTGTAATCAAGCGTCCGTTAAAATCACAAGATATTCAGCAAGTTTCATCCAGTGCATTGACAAGGAAGTCGATAAAAGCCCTTGTCTTGATAGAGCGTTCTTTATGAAAGGGTTGTATGGCATACAGTGCCTGTGTGTCCGCTTCCCATTCAGGAAGCAGTCTGACGAGTTCGCCTGACTGTAGCTCATCAATGACCAATAATTCAGGCAGTAAAACTACGCCGTGTCCAGAAAGGGCTGCCTGTTTGAGCGCAAGTCCGTTATTCACCACATAGGTTCCGGGCTTAAGGTCAACGACTTTCACATCATTTTGATTGTGAAACATCCAGCGTCGTGGAGAAGAAGATAAACTGTAGATAAGGCAGTTATGAGAAGCGAGATTTTCAGGGATGAGTATTTTTTCAGAAGCCTCAATATATGCTGGTGAGGCGCATAAGACTCGGGGCACTTTTATCAGCTTTCTGGAACGAAGGCTGGAGTCGCTCAGTTCACCTCCCCCACGTATCGCAACATCTATTCCATGCTCAATAAGATCGGTATATTTATCGCTCATGACAACTTCGACAGAAATACCGGGGTGAGCATGTATAAACTGGCATATCAGTGGATTTAATACCTTGAGCCCTATAGACATTGGAATACTCACTTTTATCGAGCCTGTCAGAGTGTGAGAGGTTTTCATAACTGATAAGTCAGCATTCTCAAGTTCATCCAAGATGTTGCATACCTGATGATAGTAATTCCTGCCACTTGCGGTTATATGCATGCTTCGGGTCGTTCGATTAATCAGGGGGCTTTTAAGATGCTCTTCAAGCTCATTGATGTTCTTACTGATAGCAGCCTTGGATAAGCCTAGATCTTGGGCGGCGGCTTTGAAGCTGCCTAATTCCACAACACGCCGGAAAACGTTGATTGCTCTTAACTTGTCCATAAGCGCCACTGTTGAATGAGTTTAACTGGCCGGTGTATTAATAAACAGAGATAAACGATTATGTTTGATCATATGTTATTTTATGTCATTCTGTTATCGAAATATGCAACTCACCAAATGTTAACCAACTAAATTTAGTCAAGTCGTACTCTCCAGTATTGATAAACCAATTTTATTGATGTTTACAGGCGGAGAAGTATTCCCCCGCCTTCATGTTACTTAGCAATGTGTATTGTTGATTAAATGAGGGAATAAATATGAGCACTCAAGATAAAAAAACTGAGATAAAAGCCTTAGAAGATAATTTAGTAGTAGTACCAACACCTGAATATGTTAAAGATTCAATCAAAAGCGCGATTGAAGAGCACGCACAGAGCAGGAGCCACCCTTACGCAACATTGGAAGATAGAGGGTTTGTTACTCTAAGTAATGATGTTTGTAGTGATAGTGAAACTCATGCGGCAACATCTAAAGCAGTGAAAGCAGCATATGATCTGGCAAATATAGCTAATCAAAACGCCATTAGAAATAATGCTAATTTCTTGGAGAAAAAGCAGAACGGGGCGGATGTTCCTGATAAAGCGGAGTTTGTGAAGAATCTCGGATTACGGGAAACTGTGGAACTGGCGAAAAATTCGGTGCCTAATAGCAGGAAAATTAATGGAAGAGCACTGACTAATGATGTCTCTTTGAATGCTGCTGATATCGGAGCAATGAACGCTACCAGTTTGGGAACTATTGGAAATGGTAGTCGGTTTAGTGATTATGTATTGAGTGGATTCTATAACGTAACTGTTTCAAATCCGTCTTCCGTCCCAGATTTTCCGCTGTTTTCCGCAGGATATTTATACGGAGATGGAATTTTGGAAGCATTGAACGGAGGTAACGTTATTTTCCAGCGTTACACATCTCATCATGGACAAGAAGCCGTTCGGCAATCTTGGGATAAGGGAAACACATGGGGTGGGTGGGTTAGCCAATTGGTTAGAAGTTCAACACTTTTGGAAACGGCGGGGTGGATTCAAGATCATAACACTGGGGTCATTACGGCATGGGCGACAGGTGAAATCGCGACAGCAGAACTTTCAATGCAGGTTCCGTTACCAATAACTTTTCCAACAGGTATTTTAAATGTTCAGGTGTCAACCAAAGTACCTAAATACGACGTCTACGCTGACGGTTTTTGGCAAGTTATTGGTTGGGATAAAGCATCAGTCACTGTGGAGCTGCAATTAGTTGCATCTGGTGCATATAATCGTCAATATCAACCTATGATTTATGTTGTGGGGTATTAAATGAGGTATATTTATAGCCCAAAATCAAATTCATTTTATCCGGTTGAACTAAAACAACGATATATGGCTTCTGACTCATGGCCTGAAGATGGTATTGAGGTAAGTGAGAAAATTTATTTAGAATTCGCGTCGAGTAGTCCACCGGTAGGAAAGCGCCGTATTGCCGGCTCTGATGGGTTACCTGCATGGAGTGACATTCCGCCGCCATCTCAAAAAGAGCTGCAACGTTCGGCAGAACGAAAAAAGCAGCATCTGATGTTACAGGCCGCAAATACTATCGCACCGTTACAGGACGCCGTTGATTTGGATATTGCTACGGATAAAGAACAAACCTCACTAACTGAATGGCGTAAATACAGGGTGTGGCTCAGTCGAGTGGATTGCTCAATTGCCCCTGATATCGTATGGCCGGAACAACCAAAGTGATGACAGGGGATGTAATCGCAAACGTCGTTGTTATTGATCTCATACCAATCTAGACATGGATGTGTGACTGCTCCCTGCCGTAAAAAACGTATTGCAGGGGAAGTGAAAATAGCACTTTGGGGGGGAATTAAACGGGGTTAATGATTATGATTCATGATGAAAGGAACAAACCCCGTTATTTTCAACGAGGTTTGTCAGCGGTCTGAATGGTTGTGATTTCTCACTGCCATTGTTTTTGCATCACGTTGTCAACTAAGCGCGGTCAGCTTGCCGCGCTGCCCGCAAGTTTCTTCAGCTCTGCAAGGATTGCGTTATACAACTTCCCGATGGTAGCAATATCAACCAGCGCCGCGTCGACAGGGGAAGCGATCTTCCCGTCTTCCGGCTCTCTTTTTCCCCCTCCATAATGGATTGTCGCCACAGTTTTACTGTCCGGTGAAAGGCGGTTGCACTTGCGAAACGTATAGTGATCGCCTCGCGCAGCTTCATTATCGAACAGGTACCGTTCAGCGGTGGGTGGCGCTTTCGTCACCAGGAGCACTGTACCGCTTAGGATTTACCTAAAGCATTTTAGTAAATAATTAACTATAAGCCCCCGTTATTACGGGGGGTTTTTATTTCTGCATGTACAAAAGAGTAAAAAATAAATTGGCAGGTTTTAGGATATTGACTACCTTGTGATTATGTAAATATTTGAAGGGGGACATGGGGAAGATCTGCGGGGTTGATACGTTTGCTATAGACAGCGGGGAGCGTTAAGGTCTGGTAGTTAAGAGTACTTCTGGCCTTCCTGAATATTATCTACTTGGTCTTATATATAACGATGATCTTTATTAGAGAAATAACAGAGACTATAGAAAATGATTAAGGAAGTATAGAAATGAAAATTATTTTAGATAGTCCCATGCCTGACGAGTCTGTACATTATTCGGCACTGTTGCAAATAAAGTTATCAATTTGATCTGTTCCGGCTCGAAGCAGGTTATAGACCAAATACTCGATTCACTAGACGCACTTCGCCTAAAGGTTGCCCATAATAAAAGCTTTCTGCCTGACCTTTGCGCAGAGCGCGCATCACTTCAATTCCTTTTATCGTCGCATGCGCGGTTTTTATCGATTTAAACCCTAATGTGGGAATGATAATACGCTTCAATTTACCATGATCACATTCAATCACATTGTTGTGGTATTTGATTTGTCGATGTTCAACGTGAAAGGGACACTTCCCTTCAAGCTTGAGTATATTAAGTGCACGGGCGTAAGGCGCGGCTTTATCGGTATTAATGACTTTTGGTATTTGCCATTTCTTCACGCGATTAAAAATCTTGCCTAAAAATCGATAAGTCGCCTTGGTATTCCGGCGTGGTGAGAGATAAAAATCAATTGTATATCCTTGGCTATCTGTCGCACGATAAAGATAAGTCCACTTGCCGTTCACTTTCACATACGTTTCATCTAGGTGCCAAGCGCCGACACCCGTTGGATTACGCCAATACCATCGTAGTCGTCTTTCCATTTCAGGTGCATAGCGCTGAACCCAACGATAAAGAGTCGTATGGTCAACATTAACGCCACGCTCAGTGAGCATTTCCTGGAGTTCACGATAGCTGATGCCGTATTTGCAGTACCAACGAACTGCCCACAAAATGATAATGCCTGTAAAATGACGGCTTTTGAATACATTCATACGGTGAGCTCCCGTTACTAAACATTTAATTTAGCATAACCAGTGACTCAAACTTTGCAACAATGCCGGATAAAATTCGCTCCCTTCCTGATCAATCTGATTGAAGAGCAATATTATCGGCTGAGTAAACGTGATGAAGAGATTGAATGCTTGGAAAAACAACTGACTGAGTGGGCAAAATAGAATGCGGATTGTCAGCGGATCATGAAAATTCCCGGTGTCGGTGTTCTGATTACCACAGCGGCTATCGTCAATCGCCACGATGGGGTATCCCACTGCTTTTCAGAACTGGCAAAGGTCGTTATAAAGCCTTTGACGTCATATCCAGATAATAAAGCCAACCAAAACAACCAGATAACAAACATCATCGCTATAAATCAACTAACTGATTTATACATGTAATTATTTTATCAAAAATTAATTGATGCTTATAATTATTTTTGATAGTAATTATCAATACGGTTTAGCTAGATATCTTTAGATATTATGACTGATTTTCGTTCAAAAACAGATGAAGGATTACTGGAATGGTTTATATGTCCAAAGACTTCGAAGAATTGCTCAATACTCTGATCGATCAACAGATCAAGGCGGCGGGTCGTCAGACCGAATGGTTCGACATGGATACCAACGCGCGTGCCGACTATATCAAGCAGGTAAACGAACGGTTGCAAGAAATGCAGCAGAGTACCCTGAGTGTATTGGCTGCACAGCATTTTCAGATGCAGGAAAATCCTGTTTCTATTGAGGATCATTTGCAGACACTAGAGAGAAGCCGGCAGGAGCTGGACAAACGACCTAACACGCCGGCGAGAGAGGCCTACAAGCTGCAACTGGAGCGCGATATCCAGATATACAGAACGCAGCAGTCGGCCATAACGCACTTTGACAACTCTAGGAAAAAGGCCTTGAATATTCTCAGTGATGGCCTCACCTTGGATGCGGAGACTCTGAGGAAGAACGCAGCAGACAAGCAGACTCAGTTAGATACCGAGATCACGTCTCAGGAACAGTTTCTGAAACAGCTTCTGGAACAGCAACTCACTATACAGAAGAAGGCTGATCCCAAGTTAAACTCAAAAGACGTGAAGCCCATTTTAGAAAAGTTAAGCTCAAAATACGTGAAGCATTTTTCCAATCTGCAGGCCTACAAGTATGTCAAAACTCGCTACAACGACTTTCTCAAGGCAACCCCTACAACCCCTACGGAAGAAGTTGAGGCCCTCAACAAGCTGACCAAAGTACCCCAAACCTCCGATAATCTGCCGGTAAATATTTCACTGTTAATGATGGAGGAACGTCCTGGATACATCCGCATGAGTGTCGCTCTGGTTGATACCAGCCCCGATGGACGCTTCAAGGACTTCTTCATGAGGGACGGCAGGCTGGTCGTGCCGGAGGGCAGGGTATTCAACTTTTCCTTTGGTACTCCAGCCCGCTCCCTGGCCTGGCAACAACAATACCGGCTCAAGTATGAGCCATCCTTGCGCTCCCCGACCTATGCACCAATTCGCTCAGTACTGGTCAAAATCAAATTTGTCGAGAAGTTTTTCGCTAACTATCTGGTTTCGGAAAACTCCGAGCGCGAAGGCCTCAAGGAGCATTTTCTGGATAACGATCGCAAAATACTATTGAGCAACGTTGACCGCAAGGTACCGAACCAAATTGGAATTAAGGTGTCCAGCAGATCCGATAACGTTCCATTGGCCAGCACCTTGAGTGACTTAATCAACCAGAATGCTGATATCACCAGCTTCCGGACTACCAGCTTGGAGGATTTTCGCAATAACAGTTATAACCCGGATCGTGATGGGCTTTTCACCAATATCCATGAGCTGGAACGCTCGGTTGGTTTTGCCGATCGCCAGTACTTGCTGGAAATGCCACAGGGCGAAACCTACCTGTCCGCAACGCCCTTTTTGAAGATAAGCGTTGAAGGCGACAAGATCGACAGTAAGCACTTGACTCAGACGCAGACCGCCGAATTGTATCAATACAACGCCGCATTTTTCGAGAAGCTGGATCTATTGCGAGACAATGGTGCGGAAGCCAGCCATTTGTTTGAAGACAGCGGAGAACGCAACGTGTTCGAGCAGCAACTGGTGCGTTTGCTCGAACGCAACCACATCACCCCCGCAGCGGTGTTGGAGTCGAAGAACTTCAATGCCAAAACGCGCGATATCAAGGGCAATAACCTGAACAAGGTGTTGTGGGAAAAGGAATTTGCCACTTCGGTCTGGGAAAACATCGAAAATGACCCGCTATTGTCCAAATTAGCGAAGAAACTGAATAGTCTCGTGTTCTCCTCCAAGATCGTGGACAAGATCCTAGAAAATAACTATGTGCAAAGTGACATCGCCCAATCTAAGGAGTTACTGGCACAGCAGTACGAACAATGGCGCATTCAGGCCATCGAAGAAGAAACCCAACGGATCAACCAACAGAATCCAAACAACCCGAAAAAACAGGATTTCAATCATACCGAAGTTGAGCGTTCGGTGAACAAAAAGCTACTCTCCTTGTTGTTGGTCGGTCCCGAGAGCCTTGAGAGCAGCGAGGTACAACAGGATCTGACGGCTGAAAAGTCGCGAGAGGCGCTGTTGAGCAATAAGGGCAGAAGCCTGCGCAAACAGGCCTTGTTCCATGTCTTGCGCCCGGTAGCCGATAGCTATTCCAAGCGTGCAGTCCCGATAAATCCCCATGCTGAGCTGATGTCGGAAAAAGGTGAAAACAAGGTCATAATCAATAATCGGCTGAATCAGCCAGACCCGTATCTGCTCCTCAATACCCGCCCTGAAGAGCGGGTATATCATGATGGTTCGTACCTAATCAAGGACGATAAGTACCGCAGCTACAACCAATTCCGTCCTGACCCTGAAAATAAAGCCACGCGCTACATGAATGACCTGGACACCCCGTTTGTAGGCGGAATTTCAGGGACCACCCAGACTGTCAGCAATGTCTTACCGGAATTGTTTGATGGTGCGTTGAGCGTCAAGGAGTACTGGAACTTCCAGATGGCCAATGCCGCCTTCATGATCCATAACGGCTATCACTCGTTCTTTGAAACCTTCTACGTCGCTGCACGTTATGAACCGGAAGGGAAGGGCAGTATCGGCAAGGACATGTTACAGATGTTCGACAAGTACCGCGATATAGGCAGAGAAAAAACGTTACAGGGTGAACTGTATGCCGGAGTGATGGATCTCATCAATAAGGGCTTGCCAGAGTCTAAGAAGTTCCATTTACCACATTTTGGCCGCTATTTTAATCCGGAGAATAGTGTATGGGAGAAGGAGAGAACAGTAACACCAGGTAAATCAGTCCCTGTAAGGGATATGGTTAACCCGCCACTGGGAAATAATCCAGACAATGCGCAGATTGACATCCGGCTGCTGGCGATGCTTAATCGTGCAGAAGATTTTCAGCAGGCCATGGAGCAGCTGTACAGCAAAAATGCACTGTCCGCAGAAGAATGGCTGCCAGTACTGGGCAGCCTCAGGGAGGATGAGTCCCGGCCCGGAAGTTATTCTTTACGGTTTATTAATACGGCACGGTCTGAGCTTCCTCCCCGGACATTCGCGACGGATGACCAACGTATTATTGATTTTATTCATTCTTATGATAAAGAGCTCGAGACTGTCAGCAAAACTCACGAGTATACCAAAGGGAAACTAACCCAGCGCACAGGTATCCTCGAAGCAGATGCTGTTCACGGACTGAATACCGCCTTTATGGTTAGGACTCTGATCCCATGGTTTGCCGATAGAAATCGCACCACCGTGTCCGGTGATAAGGTGCCCAATACGTTAGAGACCGCACTACAGGTGCACACTTATGTTAACTTGGCGCAGATGGCTCATGGTGCGCTGGAGGACGGTGCTAAACTCGCCAGTTTGTACAGAGCGGTGGCCAGTGAAGGCCGGGGAGTGACCAGCAGCCTGTTTTCATCGCTGTCCCATGTCAGCACGGGTGTCGGAGTGGGGTTAAATATCTTCAGTGTGATACTGGACAGCCTAGAACTGGCGCATGCACAGAATGAATCCCAGAAGGCTGTTTATGGTACTCAGCTGGCGTTTGACAGTGCTGGCCTGGTGACAACTGGCGTGGGTATTGTTGCTGGGATCTTCGGCGCCCCGATTGTTGCTGGTTTTGCCTCTTCGTTGGCAGTGCCACTGGCTGGTTTGGGTATTGGTTTTACGGCTCTGGCCGAAGCGTTCGGCAGGGTAGCCAGTGATGCACAGGCGGTAGGCAATTATTTTGCCGATCTGGAAGCAGCTTATCAGCAGGGTGGATACCGGCAGGCGGAAAAAGTGGCAAAAGATGGCAGCCGTTATACGGTGATGGAACCAATCCCCGGCGCAGTAATCCGTCAGCTCGATTTGTGCCATGGTAATCTGACTTTTGACAGCCAGTATCTCTATCGCAACGACCCGACTTACTCATGGGGGTCAGGCCGGAGTAATTACTTTGGCTGGTGGCCCGGCAGGCCAGCTAATACTGATAAAAAACAGGCAATTAATATCCGTGAAGGCATCGGTCACAAACAGGCGCAGATCGACTTCCATTTCCATCCCAGAAGCAACGACATACTGATCTTGCCCGTTACCATGAAGTCCTACATTAATTACGAATATATGATCCTGCCCTTCGTCACTGCTCGCAACGACCGGGGATTTGACGTTCTGCGACGACTGGAAGAAGACGGACGATTCGACTTTGATTTTTATGCTTTTCCCTCAGAGCGCGTGGTACGCCGTATAAAGCCAGAATTTGTTGAAACGCCGGTTGACATTATTCTGGACGATGAAGACCGGGATATTGTCATCCAGCAGTTACCGGAAGATGTTCACGGGATCTTGTCCTACTGGTTGACTGGCGGAAAGGGCAAATACCGTATCAGCTTGCAGGAGGGTGCCTCTCTGTCCTTACAGGGAAATGACACCGCTACCCATTGGGTACTGGATGCCCGTCATATCCATTCTTATGATAACCCCAGTCTCAGCAAAGAAGATAACAGACAAATGCATATTGGCAGTATAAAGATAACCCTGCCTGAAACGTCGGTTAATATTTCCCTGATAAATAATGCAGGGGTATTTTCTGTCAAGCAGGACGAAAAGAATCAGCAGTGGCAGATAAAAGAGATTGAAACGAATGCTGAGCGGTTTAACAGCCTTCAGGCGTTGCATGATCATCTCAAGCAGTTAAGCAATTCTGATCATCACAACAGGCCATATGTAGTGGTGGAACACTACCGACACTCACCACCGCAAAGCCGTCCTGTCGGCCGTGCATTCTATGAAACCGGTCGTGATCGTATGATTTACACCAACGTCCCTGACGCAGCGGATTTTCTCAACAATGTAGAGCTGGCGAACGTTAAGGGTGATAAGGCGTGGTTTTACCGGGATACCACGCTCTGGCAAGTGGATATTGTCAGTGGCGAAGTTCTGCGGCAGTATCTGCCTATAATGTTTCCGGAAAGTGATCAGGGGAAAATCAGCAGTCACGTGATGCAAAGCAATGACCAGCTTTGGTTTGTGGTGGAACAGCAGCGGGATGAAAACCGTATCTCGTATACTTATCAGGTGGAAGAGGAAGCACTGAAACTGGTGGCAGTTGACGGGAATACGGCCATGCTGGCGACTCTGGATGAAGTCAGTAAAAAAATCTCGTTGCCTGTTCCTCTCGGTTCCAATGACGGTGAGTTTAATGGCCTGCTGGCACCACAGGCAGCGACTCAGAGGTTCACCGTCGAACTCTGCGCGCCGGAGCGTCAGGTTAAAAGCAGCCCGGCGGAGGTGATCAGCCTTTCTGGGCAAGTAGCGGGTGTGGACAGACATTACTGGTTACAGACTGATGGAAAACAGCTGCAAAATGTGGTCAGAATGAACCGGATAAATCCGGATCAGGAGGATGCCGAGCTGAAAAATAAAAATCCGGACTTGCTGACCCTGACGGAGGATTTCACCCGTGTTTTCACCACGGCCGGTGATAAACCGGGTTATTATTTTTACAGCCATCAGAGACATAGTCTTTATTTTCAGCAGGATAATGGCCTGTCCGACACCCCGGCCAGCAAGGTGGCGGTTGATGATATCAGATCCGTATCCATCGTGAACAAGCAGTTGGTTGCACTCTCCAGCAGTGGGAAGTTGTGGCTGGCAGACGATCAGGGCAGTATCCGTCTGATCGGGGTGACGGTAGACTGGCTGCTGCAACCTCACCAGCAGGGTCTGACGGCCGCACTGAGACAGCTGGCGCGGGATACTCCAGATCAGTTCAGTACCCTGCTGCTACTGGGGTTGCAGGACAGAGACGGAAAACCCGTCAGTGCCTGGTATGACAGTAAGGCAGATTTGGTGGTGCAGGGCAGAGTTGGGCTCAATACAGAACACACTCTGGTCTATCTTGGTTTAGCGGAAGCGGAAGATGGCAGGCAGGCATGGATTTTTGACACCGACAACCATCAGTTATATCGCCAGCCTCTGTCGACGGAGACTGACCTTAAGTTGAGTGAAAAGCGGGTGCTCTCTGGGGAACCTGCCGCAGCGGAACCCTGGCTCCGGGCCAGCCATCAATACTGTAGTGCGGTTCGTCAGGGCAATACACTCCGGCTGGAAACCCCGGATGGAGCGGTCTTACTGCTGTCAGCTGATGCCAAGATGACAGACCGTCCGGTGCTGATTGCCTGGCATGTGCAGGATCGCCCGGACAGTCAAATTGCCTCAGCCATTGTGGCACTCAGTAATGAGGCTGAATTATCGCAAGCCGTTAGACTGTTTTCTGAGTATGGTTATCCTGCGTGGTATCTGCCGAAAGAAAAGAAAACGCTTCGTTCCGCCGGCATACTTAACCCGGATCATGTTCTGCATTATCTGGGTCAGGTCGCCGGGCAGGAGGCCAGTTATGTCCATGACCAGACTACCGGAGATTTGTGGCAAATCAGCGAAGGAGAATCCATCCCCGCCCGAGTGGGGAATTACCGTTTTGTTAACCGAACACCGGAGAGGCTGGTATTGCAGGTAGGTCAGGTTCCTCCGGAAGGAAGAATCCTGCTGCCGCAATTGGCGGGCACCGATCGGCTGGCCATCACCGGGCGTTCAGAAAAATTGTATTATTGGCTTTCCCCCTCGGAGGCGCTGACTCACTACCGGTATATCACGATAGATGATCGGGGTCAGGATTCAGTCATCCGGTTTTCTGATACCGGCATAGCCAACCTGTCACTGTGGCGCAGTGACCAAGATCTCGTGCTGCTTCATCAGGCAGCAGAAGACACCAGTATAATCATTGTCAATATTGAACAGGCGGCGCAGCGCGATATGGGGCTTGAAATGACGCTGAAGAGAATGAAGATAATTTACTTACTAAAAAGAATGGCCAAACTGATGGTATTAAACCCCGATGTCAGCTGTTTCGCGCTGGTATCAGAGGAAGGTGAACTCAGGATAAAAGAGAGCATAAAAAACCGTGGGGCATAGTGTTAAATCGGCGATAGAATGAACAACTAAGTGCACTTATTAAGTCCGATATTTCACCATGAAAATTTATATCGTGAAAGTCGCCCTTCGGGGTATCAGTCCTATGGTCTGGCGCCGATTCAGATTATCAGGTGGGACTTCTTTAGCGGCTTTTCACTATATCATTCAGATCTCTCAGGGATGGCAGGATGATCACCTTCACCAATTCCGTATTTATGGCAAATATTACGGCATTTCCTACTCTGGCGGGATTGCATTTCCTGATAACCCTTACAAAATCGCGCTGGATGACTTTGAATTTGATGCCGGTGATCGCTTTACTTATGAGTACAATTTTTTTGAGCACTGGCTTCACGATATCCGTATTGAAACTGTTCTCGAAAACTCTAATCTGAAGTCTCCTTTTTGTTTGGCAGGAAACAGAATGCCCGGGGCAACGTTGGCCGATGAAACCGCTAAAACACTGGCACTACTTAACGCGATTATTCATGCTGATGAAACAACAACAGTCAGAGAAATTCGTCCATTGATAGATGATCTTGATACTGTCAGATTCAACCGGCCAAAGGTTAACCGCCAATTAAATAGACTTAACTTTGATTCACCAGAACTTGAACCCATCGTGATATGGCTGTAGTAGATAGTGATGATAGATATCCATAAAGGTATACCTTTTCATCCGTGCAGAAAACAAAGCAATAATCCTCTATAAACCCCGAAAAAGTCAACTTTATAGAGTATTCTACAAATCTTTATCACGTTTAAAGACTTTTGAGGGTAGTATGCACTATGCCTATATCCGGGTGAGTTCGGTTGACCAGCACGTTGATCGCCAGAAAGAGGCGCTGTCTGCATCCGGTATTGAAATTGACAAAATCTATATCGAACAGGCCAGTGCGAAAAACATCAACCGGCCCCAGCTTCAGGACATGCTTCAACAGGTCAGAACCGGCGACACGATTGTCGTTCACTCCATTGATCGGTTATGCCGCAATATGATGGATATGTGTACTCTGACCCTGCGTTTACGCGAACAAGGTATTACACTGATCTTTCTGAAAGAGCCGCTCACTTTTAGTGCCAACGAGAGTACGCCTATGCAAGAGTTGCAACTGCATATGATGTCGGCCTTCAGTCAGTTTGAACGGGCACTCATTCGAGAGAGGCAAACCGAAGGGATCGCCGCGAAAAAGCAGCGTGGAGAACGAACGGGCAGACCGCCTGCGGAAATCAGTAAATTGCCTCAAATAGACGCGTTAAGATCGAAAGGTATCAAGTTAAAGCTAGCTTGCGATAACGTGGGATTAGGTGTTTCTACGTATTATAAATTGCGTCACCAGCTAAAAAACGGGGAAATACGGTAGCCACAACCCCGGGAGGACAGCACCATGCAATTTACAATCCAAATCGCGATGGTCGATAAATCGGGGCATCGCCATACTGAGAAGTTATTCACGATAGAAAAACAGTCCGATGCCCCCAATGACATTGGACTCTCCCTGTCTGAATCTAAATTACTTTTGAACGCTATCCAGCAATCAATGATCCAGAAACAGGCGGCTGAATATCTGGATGAACATCGTGCTTGTCCTTGCTGTCAACGAAATCGCCGGATAAAAGACAAACATACCATCCAGTACCGAACCTTATTTGGTATTATCCCGGTAGAGGGATTTCGAGTTTACCGGTGTGCGTGAGAGAAACATTCAACCCAAACCGTCAGTCTGCTCAAAGATGTTCTGCCAGTGGGAAAACACTGTAATGCCGCCACCGTCAGAAATCATCTCTGTCAGATCGCCAAAAAACAAGAGGCCGAATTAGAGGGGGAGCCTGATTTTCTCCCCGGAGATCCCCGCGAATGGGGAAAAAAACGCTTTGGTTTTGTGCAATGTCTGGAGAATCACCCCAAAAGAAAACTCATCGCCCAGCTATCTTCACAGGGCATGCAGGCGAATCAACAAATTACTTTCTTATCGGATGGTGCCGATAATCTCAGAGATCTGCAATTTAATTTGTACCCCGAATCGCAGCATGTACTGGATTGGTTTCATATCACGATGCGTCTGACAGTACTCAAACAATATGCCAGAGGGGTATCGAAAAACGCCCCGGAACTCGGTGCAGAATTATTAGACGCTTTAATCAGTACAAAATGGTATCTCTGGCATGGCAATGTGATTAAGGCATTAGAACACCTGGATGATTGTGCTGCGATGTGTGATGAGGACATCTCGCATTATGATAATAAGAAATCCTTGTCAAAACATGTCGATGAGATGTACACCTATATCGAAAATAACAGCATGATGATCCCGAATTACGGTGAAATGTACTGCTATGGTGAACCCATTTCCACTTCATTTGTTGAATCGACGATCAATAAAGTGATTGCTAAACGGATGGTGAAAAAGCAGCAGATGCAATGGAGTCAGCAAGGTGCGCATTATTTAATCCAGACCCGTACAGCCGTACTGAATGATGATTTGAAAACCCAATTTGAGCATTGGTACCCGGGCATAAAATTAGGTGACGAAACGGAGCATTCTTGGACAGAAAAGATTGCTGCATAAATGTCCCACGGTAATGAGATGGCCGCCCTCACCTTGTTAGCGATATATTGACAGCGTGTGATTTATTTTTTAAGAGGCTACCATCATGAACACGATCGCACTGATTGGCATCGATCTCGGCAAACATTCCTTTCATGTCCATTGTCAGGATCAATCGGGGAAAGCCCTGCTACGTAAAAAATTCACCCGAACTAAGTTGATGGAATTCTTAGCTGCCTGCTCTCCGGCAACGGTGGTGATGGAAGCTTGTGCTGGCACCCATTTCATGGCAAGGAGGATCACTGATTTGGGGCATGAGGCCAGGCTGATTTCACCGCAGTTTGTCCGTCCCTTCGTCAAAAGCAACAAGAATGATTTTATTGACGCGGAAGCCATCTGTGAAGCGGCCTCACGGCCTTCAATGCGGTTTGTTCAGCCCAGAACGGAAACTCAACAAGCCATGCGAGCGCTGCACCGTGTCTGGGAATCGCTGGTGCGGGATAAAGTGAAAGCCACCAACCAGATGCAGGCTTTCCTGCTTGAGTTTGGCATCAGTATGCCGAAGGGGATTGCCGTGATAAAACAGCTCGCTACTGTGCTCAGCCGGGATTTTGCAGCCTCGACGGGATTGGTTCCCCGCCAGTACAGTACTGGGGGCAAGACGACCTTAATGGGTATCAGTAAACGGGGTAACAAGATACTCCGGCAACTGTTGGTGCTGTGTGCCCGAACGTTCATACTGCATATCGAGCATAGAAAGGGCAAACTGGCTGACTGGGTTAAGCAGCAACTTGAACGAAAGCATTCTAATATTGTAGCCTGTGCGTTGGCGAATAAACTCGCCCGAATAGCCTGGGCCATTACGACGCGAAACACGGTATTTGTTGCCTGAAACTGACATCATTGTGAATCTATTTAACGATTACTCCACTGGTTTTGCGAAGACTGATAATTGATGACATGAACGGCCTACCGGCCTGATGAGAAACCTAACATAAAAATTGGCTCCTTGAAACCGGCACAGTTTTAAGGTTCATCAGGCGCGGAACTCATCGAGGCGCAGGCTCCTTGCCTATAGTGACGCCGGATAGATTTAAGTAAGCCCAAAATTCATCAAAATGAGTGTTGCAAAAACGAGGGCGACCATAGAATTTTATGCTCTATATTGGAGTGTAATTTTCATTTTTTCGTATTGAGTTTTTTATCGTCATCCTTTCTGGTTTTGCCCAGTATGCTGCCCGGTATCGGGTAATCATATGATTAGACTCTAATCACGACCTGAATAAGTCGCATTTCTGTGTCGGTTGTTTTGTCAAGCAACCCGATAATACTAAAAGTACGCCAGGCACAGCGCTAAATAAAACAAACAAGGATGTTGTGTATGACAACTGAAATCCCTCCTCTGTCGCCTACGTCTGAAGCTGAAATTGATAGCTTTCAGCAAGCGGTTTCTCAAAAGACCCAACCCAGATTGTTGTTAAAAAAATGTCTGCGGTATCTGTCAATATTGCTTGTTATTGTCAGCATAGCATTTCTGGCATTCGTAGTACGGCAGCAACATCATCAGTTAGTGGAATTTCAGTCATTGATGCGAAATGGCTCATTCCAGCATTTGCCTGATGAAGTGCAAAAGCTGCACGAACGGCTTGATAAAGCGGATACCGGCTTTGTCTCCCGTCAGACTGGCAAATGCAAAATGACCGATTTCATCAGACATTGATAGCGCAACAGGACTCCATCAACGATCAACAGAAACCGCTGGTACAGTCAGTGACTGATGTAAGCCGTGCTCATCAGGATCTTACCGAAGCAGTGAATGTATTGAAAAATATCGGGAAACAGCAGGAAATGCGCGTTGACGCATTAATCGCGTGGAAATCTCAGCAGGAAAAGCATTCTGGTAAAAAAGCGGGCACACCTGACCGGGAGGTTCTTCGAACGAAGAAACGGATAGTGGCTCCTTTCATACTTTCTGGTATTGAACGTCGGGGAGAACAAGTTTATGCCGTTATTATTCCACGAGACACAGATCCTCATTCCCAAATATCTCAAATGCGTTTACTGACTCCAGGTGAACGCACATTTGAGTGGACGTTGGTCAGTATCTCTGATCATCAGGCTTTGTTCCAGGTACAAGGGTATCGTCAAACCCTGTCAGTCAATGGAGGGTAATGATGAGAAAAGATTTTTTCAGCCAGAGGAAGGGGGTGGTGCTGATTGGCGTTGTTATGTCTCTGTCAGCTTCGGCGGCACAGGTTGCTATCTCTGAACAGACAGAGACGGGAATGAAAGCGACTCAGCAACAGGTCACGCAGGCTGAAAACCACCGTATTCAGGCGCAAATGTGGGGGCTGACGGAAGCAGAGTTTCAGCGTTATCAGCAATTGATGCAGGGGCAACGGGGTATTCAGTCTCCTGGGCTCGATCCGTTGAGTGCATTGGGTATTGAGGCCGAAACAGTACAAGCGCGTCAACGTTATGCCGAATTGTGGGTCAGGCAGGAATATGTTCGTACTGAAAAGGAACTGGCGTTCCAGCGGGCGGTGGATGCGGCCTGGAAGCGTCTGGCGCCGAATATTTTGCCGGTTAATTTAGGCAAGGGGGACGGAATCGCACAGGGTAATCAGGGGCGGCTGGCGTTATTTGTGAAAGAGGATTGCGCAGCCTGTGATGCCCGGCTGGCTGCTGCCTTGTCAGCTGACCGTGAGGTGGATATTTACCTGGTAGATAGCGAAGGCAACGATGATGTTTTACGTACCTGGGCAGGTAAACATCATATTCCATCAGAAAAAGTCCGTAGCCGAGAAATCACGCTTAATCATGATAAAGGACACTGGCGACAATTTGGTCAGGGGAAAATGCCGGTCGTACTACAACATGAGAATGACGGATGGCGTGTGGCGGCATTTTGAGTCTCGCTGTGGCGGGAAGTCTCTTTTGGATGACAGAAGGTATGGCCGCTGCGGTAAAACAGGTCGTTCCGCCTGGGTACCAGCAGATTGCGCGGGTTCATGGCGTACCCGCTGAAATGCTTTATGCGTTGGCACTGGCTGAATCGGCAAAACGTTTGCCACAGGAGAAACATGAACGCCCCTGGCCGTGGACGCTCAATGTGGCTGGAAAAAGTTATCATTATGCAACCCGACAAGCGGTCTGGCAGGCGTTGCAGGGATTTATGCGTAGCGTACCCCTCAAACGTATTGATGTGGGGATTACTCAAGTGAATTTAGGCTGGAACGGCCATTATTTTCGTTCTTATTGGGATGCCTTGGACCCCTATACTAATCTTCATGTGGCAGCCCGTATTCTGAAAACCTGTTATCAATCCAATCCGGGTAGTTGGTTGAATGCGGCAGGCTGTTATCACCATCCCGCTGGAGGTCAACCCGCGAGTAAGTATCGGAAAATCGTCGCACGTAAACTGAGTACGCTAAAGACCCGATATCCTGTTTTGTCTACCAATATTGCTGTGGCTAATACGACACGGACCTGGATTGAACCGAAGGAAAAATAAAGAAGATGTTAATCCATAACTTAATCCGTTATCGCTGCCGTTTATTTTTAATGATGATATTGACGCCCTGTTCTCAGGCTGCACTGACTATTGTGGCTGATTTAGGTGGACAATCTACAGCAGCGTATTTTGAGGCCATTAACGCTCAGGACAATGAACCGACGACTTCTTCAAATACGGAGGCGATCCCGCCAGATTTAACTGAAGGGGGAATGTTACCGGTGGAAACGCCGGAATTGTCTCCCGGACCTGTTGACGCTCGTCCGTTGCAATTGCCAGGAATGGGAGCGTTGTTCATTATTGGGGACGATACCTTGTCAAAACAGTGGTTGAAGAAAAATTTAGTTGGCCTTCGGAAAAAGCAGGCGGTGGGGTTGCTGGTCAGTGTGCGGGATAAAGCACAACTGGATGAACTGCGTCAGCTTGCCGAGGGATTGGTATTAGCCCCCGCTTCCGGCAGTGATTTGGCTCGTCGTTTGCGCTTACAGCATTATCCAGTGTTGATTACCGATACTGGCTTAACCCAGCAGGTGCGTTGATGTGGCCCCGTCATCCTATATTATCCGAACTGGTGTTACCACACAGTTTCCCGGTGCTTTTATTGGGATTGTTGTTGGCAATTGTGGTGTTATGGCGGGCTAGATGGGTGATCGTTATGTGATTGAAGCGCAGTTACGTCCGGCAGTTGAGATGAATACCGCTGTTGTTTCGGCGGTTGCCGCCGGTGTCTGTATCGCAGCGCCGTGGGCTGTGGCATTGTCACCATCGGTCAGTTATGTCATGGCGGCAGGTTTTGGCGTGTTATCAGGTCTCCGATTCGGACAGGGGTTACGTATACTGAACTACCGGCGCAATATCCGACGATTGCCCCGTTATGTGATGGCTAGCTACCAGGTGCCCGTTAGTCATCAGAGATTATTTCTGGGGAAAGGGTTTCTTTGGCAACAAAAACATACACAACGATTTCTGAATACTCTGCGTATGTTCAACCTTCCCGGTATTATCAATTAGCGAGGGCATTTGAGCGGCGATTTGAGTACCCATTGCCCTCCTTATGTCGTCTGACTCAACGTGATTCTCCGTGGAACCCGTTGAGGCCATTGCCGCCAGTAGGGGGCAATCCGGCACTGCATGGCATTGAGCCGGAAGAGGTTAATGTATCAATGGACCTGTGCGAGCGGGTTGGCCACATGTTGGTCCTCGGTACAACCCGTGTTGGTAAGACTCGGCTGGCAGAGTTACTCATCACGCAGGATATCCGGTGGGGTAATATCACGATTGTGTTTGATCCGAAAGGGGATGCAGACCTGCTTAAACGCATGTGGGCGGAAGCGCATCGTGCCGGGCGGGAAGATGAGTTCCATGTGTTTCATCTGGGCTGGCCGGATATTAGTGCTCGCTACAATGCTGTTGGGCGTTTTGGTCGGGTTTCAGAAGTCGCTTCTCGTATAGCAGGACAATTGAGTGGGGCGGGTAACAGTGCCGCTTTTCGTGAGTTTGCCTGGCGCTTTGTCAATATCGTTACTCGTGCTTTGGTGGCACTGGGGCAGCGACCGGATTACACCCTGATATTACGTTATGTCACCAATATTGGCGAACTGTATGAAACTTATGCTGAAAAAATTATCAGGCAATGCCTGCCTGTGTTGTGGGAGCAGGTGGAGAAAAGCCTGGGTCTGCTGACGGAAGACGATTTGCCACGCAATATGCAGGGGCAGGCGAATGCAGTGAAAATCTGGGCGATTGAAATGGCATTAAGCTCAGAAGTGGGGAAAGAACTCTATGATCCGATACTGGACGGGTTGCGCAGTGCGGTTCGCTATGATCGCACCTATTTTGACAAAATTGTGGCGTCCCTGTTGCCATTACTGGAAAAGCTGACAACGGGGAAAATAGCCGCGCTGTTGGCACCAGATTACACGGATATGAATGATCCGCGTCCCATCTTTGACTGGCAACAAGTGATACGCAAGAAAGGTATCGTCTATGTGAGGCTGGACGCTTTATCGGATGCAGAAGTAGCTTCGGCAGTAGGCAATTCCATGTTCGCAGACTTGGTTTCCGTTGCTGGTCATATCTACAAATTTGGTCTGGATGACGGTTTGCCAGAAGGTAAAACGAGAAAACTCCCCATTAGCTTACATTGTGATGAATTCAATGAGCTGATGGGCGATGAATTTATTCCGCTGATTAACAAGGGGGGCGGTGCCGGGATAGAGGTAACCGCTTACACTCAGACTTTGTCTGATATCGAAGCACGCATTGGCAGCAGTGCTAAAGCGGCACAGGTAACAGGAAATTTTAATACCCTGGTTATGCTGCGGGTTAGGGAAAACAACACTGCCGAACTGCTAACCCGCCAGTTGCCAGAGGTGGAAGTGTACACTAAAACTTTGGTCTCCGGGATTACCGATATCTCCAGTCCGGAGCAAGGGAGTCACTTTACCTCTAACACTCAGGACCGGGTTAGCACGATCAGAACGCCGTTAATTACCCCCGCCGAGGTGATTAATCTGCCGAAAGGTCAGGCATTTGCTCTGCTTGAAGGGGGACGGTTATGGAAGATTCGGATGCCGCTGCCGGCAGCCGATGATGATGACCTGATGCCGGCAAGTCTGCAAAAAATCGCTGATGATATGCGTAAACATTACCGTACCAGTGAATCCTGGTGGTCAGCGGGCTCAATGCCAAGTGACAGTCAGGCTGACCTGGATATGATGTTAAATCCAGCGGTGCTGACTCTTGATGAGGAAGCTGACGATGACGCAACAGAAAACTAAATCGCCGCAGACACCACCGAAAAAGTCAGGACCATTAAAAACAGTTTTGTGGGATTTTCCGTGGATACTTATTGGCTTGTTGCTGGCTTCGTTGTTTTTCAGTCTGGTGATTGAATATTTTGGGATAGCCTTTTTCTGGCCGGAACAGGGAGAGAGACACAGCCAACAAGTTATGATCACGGAAAGCGGTTGGTTGTCTAAAGAGTTTACCCGCAGCTTACTTTATCAGAGCCCGCTACTACGCTCAATATCTGGTTAAAATGGGGTTATCAGTGGGTGCTTGTAGACAGTGGTACACTGGACTGGATTAATCAACAGCATACAGTACAAGCTCGGAGCCACCATGAAATGGTGAGAGAGTTGAGCGATTGGAGTGTATGGCTGGCGGAAAGTTTGCGGAAGTACCTGTTGGCAACGGTATATGTGACCGTAACCTTTATTATCCGGCTCACTATTCTAGTGTTGTTTTTGCCATTGTTTGTGATGGTTATAGGTGTTGCTGTTGTTGAAGGACTCAGTCGACGTGACTTGAGACGTTATGGTGCCGCTTATGAATCGAGCTTTGTCTATCATCACGCCAAACGGTTTGTGAAACCGGCGTTTTGTGTACCCTGTCTGTTATATCTCTCTTGGCCATCGGCTGTGTATCCTAATTTACTCTTGTTACCCGCAGCTCTCCTATTAGGGCTTGCTATTACCGTGATGATGAGTACTTTTAAAAAATATCTTTAGAGGTAAAAGCGGTGTGATGTGGATTGGTTGGTAAAACGTCTCAAGTACCTCTTTAATAATAGTAAGAATGATTTTATGCCTTTATGTTGCTGAAAGATATGGCCTCCAAATACGAGGCCAACGGTTATAATACTTACTTAGCAGTATATTGGTTATTCTCATAATGACACGGAAGATGGATACAGTAACCAAATTGAGGGGAAATTCCTTTCATTTGTTAGGGGGTGTTTTCATCATTATGACTGAGTTCTGCTTCCAGTTCCTCAATGCTTGGCAAGCTGGATTTTAAGTCCTCTGGCAATGTACGGGTTAACTCGTAATCCGAAACGCCAATTGGTTTTTGAATACCGCGCAAGGCATATTCGGCCAGTATCCGGTCTTTGGTCTGGCACAAAATCAAACCTATGGTGGGCTGATCAGTGGAATGCCGTAGCTTTTCATCGACCACAGAGCAATAGAAATTCATCTTACCGGCATGTTCAGGCTTGAACTCTCCTCGTTTCAGCTCTATCACAACGAAAGCCCTCAAAGTCAGATGATAAAAAAGCAGGTCAAGGTAATAATCTTGTTCGCTTACGGTAATACGATATTGTCGTCCCACAAAAGCAAATCCCTCGCCGAGTTCAAGTAGGAATTTTTCAAGGTGTTTGAGAAGCTCCGTTTCCAGCTCACGTTCTTTGAAGGGTTCCGATAGGGTGAGGAAATCGAAAACATAGGGATCCTTCAGGGTCTGCTGTACCAGCTCCGATTGAGATACGGGTAACCGGTTTTTGAAGTTGCTGACAACCGAGCCTTGCCGGGCATAGGCATTGCTTTTGATCATATGAAGCAGGGAGTCTCGGCTCCATCCCTGTATCAGAGTCTGTTCTGCATACCAGAATCGCTCGGTTTGATCCTTTATCCTCTCGATCAGCAGAATGTTGTGACCCCACGGCAATTGTGCCACAGGCTGTGGCACAATTGTCGATACGGGCTTTCCGGAACCTTGTTGCTCCATTCGTGGCAAGGCGTACTCGCGGTAGAAACGTAGCATGCGTTTCAGGTTCCTTTCTGAGAAGCCTTTGACCTCTGGCAATTCATTAACAATATCCCGTGCCAGCTTCGGGATGATCCCTGCTCCCCACCCTTGTTGCTCCTGACGTTCATGGAGCATGTGACCGATGTCCCAGTACATCTGGATCAGTTCAGCATTGACGGACTGCGCAGCTCTGAACTGACCCCCACGGATCCGTTCCTTTGCATCGGTGAGTAACGAGGTGTAAATCTGTAGTTCTGATGTCATGATTATCTTGTTTCTTTCAGTATCTTGTAGACGGTGGAGTGGCTAATACCCAGTTGCCTAACAATCTCGGAAGCTCAAAAATCCTCACCTTTCATTACCAAAACCTGTTGTCGGTTTTATGGACGGAACCTGACGCCCTTGGCTTCGATTCGCCCTTCGTCGGTTTGTTCCAGTCTCCGCTGCCGTTCGGTCTGAGCCACTGTTGACAGGATAGCGCTCCCATCGTCCAAGAACCAGACGGTTTCGTCCATCTCATCGAGTTCTTAATGAGCTGGATCATGACTAATGGAGACACTGAAATTCAGATATCTGGCGCATATGACGGTAATCCAGCTTAACCTAACGTGAGAATTTAAATGAGGGCAACAAAATTTTCGGCGGTTTTAACTTACCTTATCCCCGATGTTGCCTACTAGGTAATATCCTAGGATACTCTATCACAAGTTGAACCATTTGTTGTCTAAGTTGGCTTTTAGAAGACTACCTGTGCAAGGACGGGAATTATGTCTTTGCATTGTGGCAACCGTACAGTTGTTGTCAGCAACGTGGGCAGACTTTTCTCTACAGTACCGATTTTTGAGACTGGGATCATGGGATGAGACAACGATTATTTTTGCCTGTATTGATAGCACTGGCGTTTATGCGTGCTCCTGTTGTTCAGGCGGCAGGTTTTGCCATTGCTGACAGCCCGATAGGTTACGGGAAAAGCCTGAATGGGGCTGTATCGGACAAACTGTTTTACAACATAGGTGGCGGATCCGTGATATCGCAGCCGGCGACCCGCAGTCATTTGCAACATCTGGGTGGATTAAACCTCGGTTGGAGCAGTGACCTGATGTGCGGTAACTTTGATTTAAAAACGACGGTAGGGAATCAGCTTAATGGCCTGACTTCGGGGTTTAAAAACCTGATGGGGGAAGTAATACAGGGGGCTACTGGGGCCGTAGCCAGTTTGCCGGCAATGGTTATCCAGCGTGCTAATCCGGGATTATATGAAATGCTGACCAACGGTGTGTTACAGGCTGGTATTGCGTTCGACAAATCACAACTGAGTTGCCAGAACATGTCACAGCGTATGATGGATTTCTCGGATAGCAGTAAATGGACTAAAGCGGCGTTGATGGAGGAATACAAAACGCTGGTGAATACCGGCAACGGTGATGCGGTCGGCACGACACAAAAAATGGAGGTTGCGGACGGTACACAAGGTTCAAATTGGATTGGGGGTGAAAAACGGGGAGGAAAAGGGCAGAAAGCCATTCAGCCTATCCGGGATCTGGCAAAAGCCGGCTTCAATATGATGAACAACCTGCCGGCGAATAGCCATGCCAATGTCAACCGCACACAATGTAATGGCGCTGCTTGCCAGAAATTCAAGAACAGTGAAGAAGCCGCCGCCGCGGTCGTCAGGGTGTTAGGTGATCGTTCGGTTCGTACCTGTACTGACAGTCGTCAGTGTACCAGTGGCGGTACCGAAGACCAGCCGGGTGCAAGTGTCGCTGGGACGGGGTTTGCGCCGATGCTGGAAGAGGCTACCAGAACCAACATTGAGCAATTGATGAAACTGGTCAGCGGGGAAAATGCGCCTACTGTAGTCAATCTGGCAAAACTCAAAACGGGTAGCTTGGCGGTGACTCGTGGGGTTGTCCAGGCCCTGAAACGTGATCCGGACAGTGGTGCGCTGGTGAGTCGGTTGGCCAGTGAGTTAGCGATGGCAGACACCATTGAGACTGCGCTCACTATGCGGCGAATGTTGATGACCGGGCAGGCAGAACTGAATGCCGCTGCTCAGGTGCAGGCTATGGCAGAGAGTGATCGTCGTATTGCGACACTGGACAGAGAAATTACTGCCCTGAAGAATGAAATGGAGTTGCGCCGGGCGATTGCACAAAATACCGCACTGACCACGCTTGAGCGTGAACAAAATCGGGTTGAAATGAATCTGCAACGGCAATCCATCGATAATACCGACAGCCGTATTCACACCTTGTCCGTGCCGCCGAAAGGGCGCGAAGGACAATAATGATGTCTGAGCAAAGTGAAATCCGGGTACCTGCTGGCACTACACAAAGGTTGAGCGTGAGACTGAAACAGAATTTCAGGCGAGGGTTAATCGTCACGTTGATGATGGGGGGCATGTTACTTGTTGCCGCAGTTGGCTTGGCGTATCCGTCTCAGTTCAATGCCTTACAACACTGGATGTACGCGACCCGTTACGGCTGGCTGGCCTGGCGATTGGCCATGTACAGTGTTATTGCCTGTTTCATGTGGCAGCTGTGGCGATCCCCATTGCCGTTAACACAGAAAGCGGCTCTGAAACGGATGGCACTCATTTCGCTGGGATTTGTGGGATGTTGTGAGTATGCCATGTTCTTCGTCTCCGGAGAGCAGTCATGACAACTTACAGCTATCTGGAATATTTTCTGACCCTGCTGGGCTGGATGGTGAATAACGGCTTGTGGAATGTGCTGCTGGCCACCGGGTTATTTGTGCTGCCGCTGACATTCAAAATGATAGGTATCTGGCTGCAAGTCCGGGAAGATGGGGAGGATGAAGGAAATAAGGGCATGCTCTCAGTGACCCGGATTGAAAACACCTTGTATGGCGCTTTCTTGGTGATGATTGTTTGCTGTGTGCCGTTGGTCAATGTGAGTCTGAATACCATTACGTATGATGACTCGCGGGCAAAAAGTTGCGGTACTTGGACACCGAAACCGGCTGAAACGGGTTATGCGTCCGTGATATCGTCGCTTGATGGTAAAACAGCGGCGGCTCTGGTTTGGTGGATACTGGTTCATCAGATTTCCAAAGGGGTGACTCAGGCCGCAACAGCTTCTCTTCCTTGCCGTCCCGACCTGAGGCAACTGCGTTTTGAGGTCCAGCATACGCGAATTAATAATCCGGCTCTGGCTCAGATATTACAGGATTTCACCCATGACTGTTATGTGCTGGCATTGTATCAGTGGAAACGTCGGGACGAGGGAAGAACTTTGGATGAAGCGGTATTACGGGATATTGAATGGTTAGGGTCAAAAACGTTTCTGAATAGTGCGGGTTATTATGATGTGCTTCAGTCAAAAACGCCCCGGTCGGATTTTCCCTGGAAACCGCACCGGGATGACGGTTTGGCTAATACGGGGCAGGGGGGATATCCGACCTGTAAGGAATGGTGGTCAGACAGTCAGGTAGGATTGGAAAAACGGGTGATGGCTCAGGTTGAGCCAGGCATGTGGTTTCGGCTATCGGCAGCATTGAAACTGATGGGCAAAGATACGTCAGAATACAAAGAAGCGGTGATACGGCGTCTGGTGAGCCCGGAAAATTTGACCGCATCTCAAGGGGGACATGTCTATGCAGGCTACGGCGGTAACGCAGATTTTACCCTGATGAATTCGGTGGGCCGGATAGCCTCATTGGGCGGGGTGTCGTTGGGAAGCTTGGCGGCCTTTCCGGCGTTTGATGCAATGCGCCAGGCATTACCAATGGTACAGGCTGTTATACTGATGGCGGTGATTATCATATTGCCCCTGATTATAGTATTTGCTGTCTATGAATATAAGACGGTCATTACGCTGACCTTTGTCGTGTTTGCGCTGAACTTTTTGACATTCTGGTGGGAGTTGGCACGCTGGCTAGACAGTTGGCTTCTGGAGGCATTGTATGGTTCAGATACGCACAGCCGCTGGAATATGGCCGGTTTTCAGAATAGCACAGACGATATCATTATGAGTTTTGTGATGGGGACGATGTTTATTGTGCTGCCGGCATTGTGGATGGGAGCGTTGTCGTGGGCGGGAATTAAAGTTGGTGGAGTAATAGAAAATGCAGGCAGCACAGCAACTAAGGATAGCAAGGCGGCTGGCAGTCAATTAGGTTCTAAGACATCTGGAAAGCTTTAATTGTTACTTAGTATAGCCTGATATGGATGACTGGATAGGGTTACTCTTGATCTCAACAGTCATCTGATTCCCATGAATGTCTTTTATAAGTGTCTTTATCCCAATCTTGTTCCCATGAAAAACGTTCATAAGCAGCTTTTTGCTCACTTATATTTGAATTTTTTTTTATTCCACATGTTTTGAGAAATTCCTAGTAATAATACAAAGGCCAGTATAACCATTATAGCTATAGCCAATGACCCAAGCAGTAATGCAATAACTGAGCTGCCAACAAATAGATAAATTGGTAAATGTCCTATCCAACTGGGGAGATTGTATTTGTGGGCTTTGGCAACACAATGTGCATCCCAAGTACGTAAACGCTGGCGTAAATTACGATAAATCCTGGCAGCTTTTGCTCCCCGAATCTGAGCGCGCATTGTACGTTGTATGTCATTATGGTTAGTCATTGGGTAGTCTCTTGTTGAAACAATGTTCAGATAAATAATATGATTATTTTCTGGTTAGGTTAGCTAAAAGTCTGAGCGGCGTCTATGGGCCGCAAAGTTGATTGTTCGGCAGGTCATTAATGAGGAGCTAAAATAATCCGAAGGCCATTTTTTAACACTAGGGTAAAGAAACCGGGCACGAGGCCCGGTAAAAGTTTCTTTTGGTGTATGGGACTGGGTATTTTGTGAGTGGTTATGTAATGTTCGGTCATCTCACCTTGCAATGCCCGTAGCTCTTTGGCAACAGCAACACATTGCTCTGTGCCGGTACAGCTTGTTGTTCTCTCTGCGTGTTTTCGCGACTTTTTAGCCTGTAAGCCACTTTTCTCAGACGTAATGAACTGCTCCTTTTAAATGCCGGATGATTATCTAACATTTGGGGAGCAGTTCACATGGATGGGATTTTACTTTAGGCAGTAATAATAATTTATTGTCGAAGTGACAATGTTTTTCACTGTTTCCTTTTCTAAAATAATATCAGTAATATGTGGTTTTAGTATTTCCTCCCAATGATATCCAACATCATCATTACCATTTAAAACACTCAGTTTTGAACCTAAGATTCTTATCATACTGCCATTAGATACAGCAAAAACATAACAACAGTCATTTTCTAAATTATATGTAGATGCTTGATATTTGTAAGAAGTAACAAAATCGTCTGATACTTCTTTCCCTGGTTCAGCCCGTTCAGGCAACATTGTTTTTAACATAGAGAAGTAAGCTTCTTTTTTTTCCATATTAAAAATATTATTATTTTCAACAGGTAATGCCAAAGCATTCCCATCAGATAAACACAGGATATCTCCTCCTAATGTTGCTACTTTCGCACTATTTGGATACAGCTTTCCATCTATACAAAAATGAAATAAGCCATTTCTATATCCATTTTCTGTACTCCAATCAGATAAATACTCTATAAGTATGGCAAAATGATTTGGATCACCAAAAATCATAATTATCTCCATTTTTCTGGTAAACCAAGTTTCTTTTTAACGTCTGATGGAACGTCGCTCTTGCTTAATGCCGCACTTTTATCACCTGTACTACCGGACCAATGCCACGTACCATCATTAGTATTGGTAAATTGATGTACATTACCATCACTATCCAATGCGTATCTTTTTTTACCACTTGCAACTGAATTGCCAAACAATTCGACCGAATTTTTAGGTTCAGTCCCGGCATTACGGTGATAACCTATTTGTCCTGGGGTATGTTTAGGGTTTGATTTATACACTAATCCATTATTAGTTGTCACAGGATCAGGAACCGGTATAGGGCTTCCCTTTATTCCTTTTGCGGCCACCCCCGCAGACGCCGCAATTCCCGTCTGCCCCATAATCTTCACGATTTCCTGGGTGGTTTCTTCTGAGCCGCCGGTGACTTGGGCACGATGGAGCACCAAATTCCGTGATGCGTCAATATTTGACATCGCACCGCGTAAATCTGCACATTCCCGCACTTCTGCCGGCGTAAGGGAATCCAGCCCCTGCATTCTGGCTTTTTCCTGAATTTCGCCTATCCGGGCACTGTAGTCACCTTGCAATGCCCGCAGCTCTTTGGCA
>NZ_PUWT01000048.1:0-135400 GCF_002968995.1 Photorhabdus hindustanensis | reverse complement strand
TCTACGCATTTCACCGCTACACATGGAATTCTACCCCCCTCTACGAGACTCCAGTCAACCAGTCTTAGATGCCATTCCCAGGTTGAGCCCGGGGATTTCACATCTAACTTAATTGACCGCCTGCGTGCGCTTTACGCCCAGTCATTCCGATTAACGCTTGCACCCTCCGTATTACCGCGGCTGCTGGCACGGAGTTAGCCGGTGCTTCTTCTGCGGGTAACGTCAAAATCCAACTCTGTTCAAGTTACATCCTTCCTCCCCGCTGAAAGTACTTTACAACCCGAAGGCCTTCTTCATACACGCGGCATGGCTGCATCAGGCTTGCGCCCATTGTGCAATATTCCCCACTGCTGCCTCCCGTAGGAGTCTGGGCCGTGTCTCAGTCCCAGTGTGGCTGGTCATCCTCTCAGACCAGCTAGGGATCGTCGCCTAGGTAGGCCATTACCCTACCTACCAGCTAATCCCATCTGGGTTCATCCGACGGCGTGAGGCCCTTTCAGGTCCCCCACTTTGGTCTCGCGACATTATGCGGTATTAGCCACCGTTTCCAGTGGTTATCCCCCGCCCTCGGGCAGATCCCCAGACATTACTCACCCGTCCGCCGCTCGTCAGCCAAAGCGCAAGCGCTTTCCTGTTACCGCCCGACTTGCATGTGTTAGGCCTGCCGCCAGCGTTCAATCTGAGCCATGATCAAACTCTTCAATTCAAAGCTTGATGCTCAAAGAATTCTGACTAATTAGTTCGTAATGAATTAACTGTTGTTCACTCTTCAAGACTTTAAAACGTATTTTTTTGTGATACGGTCTTGTGAGTGCCCACACAGATTGTCTGATTAATTGTTAAAGAGCATGCTGAATTAAAATTTAACATTCTCATTCAGCCGGGCTGCGTATACTACGCTGTTCACCCGCAGAGTCAAGCGCTTATTGGCTTTCTCTCTGCCTGACCTCTCAATCTTTATCAGCGTTGTGTCGGTCAGTGGTGGCGCATTATAGGGAATTCTTTGACGCTGGCAAGCGTTTAATTACAAAAAAAATCCATCCGAACACCAATTAGGCAAAAATAGTGCTAAATTGCGATTTAATGCGCAAAATGATAAAAAAAGAGGCAGTTCCCTGCCCCTTATTTCTCGTTAACCTTACTCTCGCGTTAAATATCAAGTTATTGCTTTGCTACGATATGGCTATTTTCCACATCCAGAGTAACTAGTTTTCCTGGCAATAGTTGGCCGGAAAGTATCTTTTGAGCTAATGGGTTTTCGATTTCCTGCTGGATAGCTCGCTTCAATGGCCGTGCTCCGTAAACAGGATCGAACCCTGCTTCCGCCAACATGTCCAACGCTTGCTGAGTAATCGTCACCTGATAACCACGTTCTTCCAGACGCTTGTATAAACGTTGCAATTGGATATCTGCAATCGCTGATAAGTGACTACGCCCTAATGGATGGAACACAACAGCTTCATCAATACGGTTAATAAATTCAGGTCTGAAATGATGGCTAACAATTCCCATCACCATATCTTTCATTTCACCATAATTCAGATCACCAAAACGCTCTTGGATCATGTCCGACCCAAGATTAGACGTCATGATGACAACCGTGTTGCGGAAATCGACGGTACGACCTTGCCCATCAGTCAACCGACCATCATCCAGCACCTGCAATAAGATATTGAATACATCCGAGTGCGCTTTTTCCACTTCATCAAGCAGAATAACGGAGTAAGGTCGACGGCGAACCGCTTCTGTTAGATAGCCGCCTTCTTCATAACCAACATACCCCGGCGGCGCTCCTACCAACCGTGATACGGTATGTTTTTCCATAAATTCAGACATATCGATACGCACCATTGCATCATCGCTGTCAAACAGGAAATTCGCTAACGCCTTGCACAACTCAGTTTTCCCAACACCGGTTGGACCAAGGAACAGGAATGAACCAATCGGACGATTTGGATCAGCTAATCCAGCACGGCTACGGCGAATCGCATTAGATACTGCATTGACTGCCTCATCCTGACCAATGACACGTTTATGCAGCTCTTGCTCCATGCGCAACAGTTTGTCTTTTTCACTCTCCAGCATTCTGGCAACCGGAATACCTGTCCAACGAGCAAGAATTTCTGCAATTTCCGCATCGGTAACTTTGTTACGAAGCAGTTTCATATGCTTACCTTCAGCTTGTGTGGCTGCGGCAAGCTGTTTTTCCAATCCAGGTATTTTCCCATATTGAATTTCAGACATCTTCGCTAAATCACCACTGCGACGTGCCTGTTCTAGACTGATACGGGCATTTTCCAATTCTGCTTTTATGTGCTGAGTACCGGTCAGTGCGGCTTTCTCAGCTTTCCACTCTTCTTCCAGTTCAGAATATTCGCGTTCTTTTACGATCAGCTCTTCATTAAGCATTTCAAGCCGTTTTTTACTGGCATCATCAGACTCTTTTTTCAGCGCCTGCTGTTCCAACTTCAATTGGATAACCCGACGCTCCAGACGGTCCAGCGCTTCCGGTTTTGAATCCATTTGCATACGTAAACTGGCGCCCGCTTCATCGATCAAATCGATAGCTTTATCCGGCAACATACGGTCTGAGATATAACGGTGAGATAATGTTGCTGCCGCGACAATTGCAGGGTCGGTAATTTGTACATGATGATGTAATTCATAACGTTCTTTCAGACCGCGCAAAATAGCGATAGTGTCCTCTACGGAAGGTTCTGCGACATAGACTTTTTGAAAACGGCGTTCCAGCGCTGCATCTTTTTCAATGTATTGACGATATTCATTCAGTGTTGTTGCCCCAACACAGTGAAGTTCGCCACGGGCCAAGGCTGGTTTTAACATGTTGCCGGCATCCATTGCCCCATCAGCCTTACCCGCACCAACCATAGTATGCAATTCGTCAATAAACAGAATGACATTGCCTTCCTGTTTAGAAAGGTCATTCAGCACACCTTTCAAACGCTCCTCGAATTCACCACGATATTTAGCCCCTGCTAATAGCGCGCCCATATCCAGAGAAAGGACGCGCTTATTTTTAAGCCCCTCAGGAACTTCACCATTAATGATTCGTTGAGCAAGCCCTTCAACAATGGCCGTTTTACCGACCCCGGGCTCACCAATTAAGACCGGATTATTTTTGGTACGGCGTTGCAATACCTGAATAGTGCGGCGAATTTCTTCATCACGGCCAATCACCGGATCAAGTTTGCCTTGTTCAGCACGTTCAGTCAGATCAATAGTATATTTTTTCAGGGCTTGGCGTTGATCTTCCGCTCCCTGATCATCAACTTTTTCACCACCACGCATTTGTTCTATTGCCTTAGTGATTTTTTCTTTTGTTGCGCCGACAGCTCTCAATATGTCACTTAATGTGCCACGTTCTTCCAATGCTGCCAGAACAAATAATTCAGAGGAGATAAAATTATCCCCGGCTTTTTGTGCTAATTTGTCGCACAGATTTAAATGGCGAACTAAGTCATTGGATGGTTGTACATCACCACCAACACCCTGTACCCGCGGCAAACGTTCTAAAGCCAGCTCAAGCTGATTGCTGACACGGCCCGCATCGATTCCAATTGACGTTAATAATGGGCGAATAGAGCCACCCTCTTGCTTTAACAGTGAACTCATTAAGTGAATTGGTTCGATGAACTGATTATCACGCCCAAGTGCAAGGGACTGGGCGTCAGCGAGAGCAAGCTGGAATTTATTAGTAAGACGATCCAGACGCATAACACCTCCAATACTGTTCAGAATGTTGCTACTGGAGATTAAATGAGGCCATTCCTCAAATATTCAAGGTTATTCTGAAAAGCAAATTGTGAGATATTCTCTTATGCGCCAACGGATCGCCCTACGAGATAGGTTATATCAGCCAGATTAAAGTTGCCATACGTCCAGTGATCCCATCACGCCGATAAGAGAAAAATTTCTCTTTATTAGTGACAGTACACTCACCCCCGCCAAAAATCGCATTCACACCAACAGATTTCAATTTTAGTTTTGCCAACAAATAGATATCCGCTAAATACTTTTCGCCAAAAGGTATAAAAGCTTGACTCAAATCAGCATGCTGGCTAGTGAACGCTTGCAAAACTTCATTGCCGACTTCAAATTTTTTCGCGCCAATTGCCGGCCCTAACCAAGCTTGGATCTGATGAGGTTTAGCGTTAAATTGAGCGATAGTGTTTTCCAGTACGCCAGCGCATAAACCTCGCCACCCCGCATGGGCAGCGGCAACCTCATCACCGGCAGAACTGCAAAATAGTACAGGCAGGCAATCTGCCGTCATCACAGCACAAACCTGCCCAAGAATATTGGTATAAACAGCATCGGCTCTCTTATCTTCCAGCGGCTGACCATTGAGTCTCACAACGCGCGTACCATGAACCTGCTCTAGCCAGACCGGCGGCTGAGGCAGTTCTGCCATTTCCGCTAAAATATGTCTGTTTTGTTCTACAACATCAGGTTTATCACCAACATGCGTGCCCAGATTCAGGCTATCGTAAGGCGATAAGCTCATTCCCCCTAAACGGGTAGAACTACAGGCTTTTACTGTCGTCGGCTGCGGCCAGTTTGGAAAAATAAGCGAGGTCATTTACCAATCCATTTCGTCTTTAAATGCTTCTGCATCTGCTTTTAATGCCTTAACCAGCATCACCATATCTTCGGGTAATTCAGCGTGCCACTCCATTTCAATGCCGGTTATCGGATGATAAAGGCGCAGCATCGTGGCGTGCAATGCCTGACGATCAAAGTTACGCATTACCTCGCGAAATTCATCAGAAGCCCCTTTCAAAGGACGAGGACGACCGCCATACAAAGGATCGCCTACCAATGGGTGACTGATATGGGCCATGTGAACACGTATCTGGTGTGTTCTGCCTGTTTCCAGTCTGAGGCGCAGGCGAGTATGCGCCCTAAAATGCTCCATTACCCGATAATGGGTAATAGCCGGTTTTCCCATTGGATGCACTGCCATATGCGTTCGTTTTGTTGGATGACGAGAAATGGGTTCTTCAACGATTCCGCCAGCGGTCATACGACCTATCGCCACCGCTTCATATTCACGGGTAATTTCGCGTAGTTGGAGTGATTCGACTAAACGTGTTTGAGCGGGAACCGTTTTAGCAATGACCATCAGCCCTGTCGTATCTTTATCAAGACGGTGAACAATGCCCGCCCGAGGGACATCGGCAATTTCAGGATAACGATATAACAGCGCATTCAATACCGTACCGTCTGGATTCCCTGCTCCCGGATGGACGACTAAATCACGCGATTTGTTTATGACTAGAATGTCATCATCTTCATAGACAATATTTAACGCAATATTCTGAGGTTCCCAACGCGCATCTTCTTCAATGATGGCATCAATTGCAATTTCTTCACCTCCCAGCACTTTTTCTTTTGGCTTATTGATTAATTTGCCATTAACCTGAACTCTGTCATCCAAGATCCAATCTTTTATGCGTGATCTTGAATAATCAGGGAACAATTCAGCCAAAGCCTGATCTAAACGTTGACCGAGCTGAGATTCGGCGACTGTTGTATTAAGTCGAATTTGTTGTGCCATATATTGTTTCTACACTTACGTTGAGTTTTGACGGCAGAGCCGTTTAATTTAATATAGTGTGCTATTGTAACTCGATCTTTTGCCGGGAGCTTCATGGATAGTCTCCCAGAAAACACTCAGAGGATAATCAACACGTGATGATACGCATAAAATATCTGGTGGCGGCAGCCACATTGAGCCTGGTACTTTCCGGGTGCGCTGGTAATAAAAATGCTGTCCCCGACAGCCCACCTGCGGAAATTTACTCTAAGGGTCAGGAAAAGCTGCAAAAGGGTAGCTATCCAGATGCGATCAAGCAATTGGAAACCCTCGATAATCGCTATCCATTCGGCCCTTATTCACAGCAAGTACAACTCGATCTGATTTATGCTTATTATAAATCCTCTGACTTGCCAATGGCGCTTGCTTCTATTGACCGCTTCATACGCCTGAATCCAACTCACCCCAACATTGATTATGTTCTGTATATGCGAGGGTTAACTTCACAAGCTCTAGATAACAGTCTATTGCAGAGTTTCTTCGGCATTGACCGCTCAGATCGTGATCCTGAACACGCCAGGGTAGCATTCAAGGATTTTAGCCAATTAGTACGCTATCATCCTAACAGCCTGTATACCGCCGATGCCATTAAGCGTTTAATGTTTATCAAAGAGCGCCTGGCAAAGTATGAGCTTTCTGTGGTGGAATATTATAACAAACGCGGCGCCTATGTCGCGGTGGTAAATCGGGTTGAGCAAATGTTACGTGATTACCCTGATACACAGCCAACTCTCGCAGCATTGCCTTACATGAAAAAAGCTTATACACATTTGGGTTTAGCAGCTCAGGCAGATAAAGTAGCAAAACTCATTGCTGCTAATCCTGTATAAAAAAGCAGATGATAAAACAGCGGCTGACACCGCTGTTTTATTTTTACTTGTCAAATCCAAAAAACGCTTATCCATTAGGAGAATAAAAGACTCAACTTGTCAATAGTGTCTCATTAGCTTCAATCCTGCAATAGATATTCTTTGTATTTTTATCATTAATCACAATTACTTCAACTAGTTGCCTCATGTCTGGTTAAAAGTGATTTAGATCACCTTTTTCATGAAAAAGAAATGTATTCTGAAATTATTGAAGGTGGATAATCAATAATGAGAGGTAACTATATGATAGTGAATATTACCAGCAAACAAATGGAGATTACCCCGGCAATTCGCAACCACGTAGAAAAACGTCTAAGCAAACTAAATAAATGGCAAGTAAATCTGATAAATCCTCATATTATTCTATCAAAAGGGCCTCAAATTTTTAGGGCTGACGCAACCATAAGTATACCGAATGGTATGCTAGTTGCCGGTGCGAAGCATGAAGATATGTATATTGCTATCAATGAATTATTAACAAAACTGGAGCGTCAATTGAACAAAGTACAGCATAAGGGAGAGGCACGCCGTACTGACAACAGTGTTAAAGAATTAAACCTTAACCTAGAAGCACAACTAGAAACAGAACCAGAAATATCACAATAAAATAACAATGACTTGCCTCTGACGCGTCCAATTTGGACGCGTTTTTTGTTGACAGAAACAACAACATAAGGTTAATTAACGAAAATTACCGTAACCCCTTATCCAGTGCGGACGGCTGCCGATGAAATGGAAAGCAAGCAATGGAAAGCTTTGCCCAGTTGGGTAAAGATCGGTCACATAAACTATGAATATGAGAATATAATGAATACAAACCTGTTTTTCTCTTCTTTCTTTTTTACCTTCCCTTGAGGGAGGCTTTCGTCGTTGAAAAAAGAACGAGAAGACGAACAGCAAGCCTCCCCATCGGGAGGCTTTTTTCTGTCTATTGCAAACCTATTATTATCAGAATGTGAATAACCCATTAGGAACCCATTTATGGATCAAAATAATTTGCTGAAAATACGGGAAAAAGTCAGCGAACTTGATTTAAAGTTACTGATTTTACTAGCAGAGCGTCGCCAATTAGCTTTTAATATCGCACAAACTAAGTTAAAGGATAATCGCCCTATCAGAGACAAGGATCGCGAACGAGAACTATTAGATGTCCTAATTAAAAAAGGGAAAAACTACGGGCTTGATGGCTTTTATATTTCGCGTCTCTTTCAGATGATCATTGAAGATTCCGTACTCACTCAACAAGCATTATTGCAGCAACACCTAAATCAAACACCCCAAGATTCAGCGCGTATTGCATTCCTCGGTCCTAGAGGTTCCTACTCTCATATCGCAGCCCGCCAATATACCGCACGCCATTTCAATCAATTAATTGAATGTAGCTGTCATAAGTTCCAGGATATCTTCTCCCTGGTTGAAACAGGCCAAGCGGATTACGGAATGTTACCCATTGAAAATACCAGCTCTGGTTCCATCAATGATGTTTATGACTTGTTGCAACATACCAATTTATCAATTGTGGGAGAAATAACCCTTCCTATTGACCATTGCCTACTCGTTGCAAGAGACACAACGTTATCAGAGATCAAAACGGTTTACAGTCACCCTCAACCATTCCAACAATGTAGCCAATATATTAATCAATTCCCACATTGGAAAATTAAATATTGCGAAAGCACTGCCGCAGCAATGCAAGAAGTCGCTGAACAGAACTCACCAGAAATTGCAGCCTTAGGGAGTGAAGCGGGCGGCGCACTTTATCAGTTACAAGTTCTGGAACAGAATCTAGCCAATCAATCACATAATATTACTCGTTTCATTATTGTTGCCCGTCAGCCTATTGAAGTTGCAGAACAGGTACCGGCCAAAACGACATTTATTATGGCAACCGGACAGCAGGCAGGCGCGCTGGTAGATGCGTTAATGGTGCTGAAAAAACATAATATTATTATGAGTAAACTGGAATCTCGCCCGATTAACGGGAATCCGTGGGAAGAGATGTTTTATATTGATGTCCAAGCTAATATTCGTTCAATTAATATGCAACACGTCCTGAAAGCATTGGCGAAAATCACTCATTCATTAAAGGTATTGGGATGTTATCCAACAGAAAGTGTGGTGCCGGTTAATCCTTCCTGATTAAAAAGAACCGGGTATTAAAATATCCGGTTCAGATTATTGTCTTTCAACATTTTTATTATCAATGAGAAAATTTTTACTGCCTTTAACCTCTCGGTTTAAGGCTTTTTATTTATTTCGTAAATCCAGACTTTATCAGCTTAAATACGTTTTATCTGAATGTGACAAAACCGGCGTTAATAAAAATCACGTTTTATCTGTCGCCACGGTTTTAAAGCCTGGAAAAAACCGCAAGCATATCGTGAAAAAGAAGGCAAAAACTTTAATCATTAAAGGTAAAACAGAAATGATTAAAGCTTTTTTAAAGCAAGTAAAAAATCCGGTGTTATACTGACACCGGAAGAGAAAACATCAGAAAAGACAAGTTTTAAATTTATTAACAAGGTGAAAAAATGACAACATTAACCACAGAACAAGAATATTCGATTATATCAAAACATTTATCAAGAATATCCACATTAAGAAGATTTGCTCAAACAAAAGATGTTGAATGGTTAGAAGATGTTTACAAATCACTAGAGACAATCATGCAAGACAACAAAGAAACCTTCAGATTAATGAATTTAGAAGCAGAACAAAAAGAACAAAAACGTTTAGACATATTAAGGCTGATTAAAGAAACCGGCTTTGATCTCGAGACCATTAACATACCTGTTACCATCTCTAGTTTTAAAGCTAAAAAATCAAATGCAGGAAAAGGAAAGACGAGAAAACCTAAGTATCAGTTTAATGAAAATGGAGAAGTTAAATACTGGTCAGGAAACGGGAAAAAACCATCAAGTTTACAAAAACTACTCAATGAAGGTCATTCATTAAATGAATTTTTAATTCAAAAATAAAACTCCTCAGAATGAGAATAGCCTCACAGGTTTATCATCTGTTTAATACTATTTACTTTCCTTTTTTGCTTGCATTCGCTTTTTGGGGCGATCGCAAGCGCCTTTTTATGGGCGATTAACTCGGTTATTAATTAAAAAAGTGTAAAAAAACGGGCACCCATTAATGCCAAATTTTTAAAAGGTAAAGATCATCTAAAAACAGCTTACTCCCCGCTTATTCATCAGCGATGCTATATCCCAATTATTTTACGAAACAGGTTATAAAAATAACGCAATAAAAAAGGGGTAAAACGGTTAATCTGTCAGGATTTAAGCCCTGAAAATAGAGTTGATTATCTAAAAGAATATCTTTACATCGTTAGGCCATTTACTGGCTGATTTAAGAAAAAATAAAGGGTAATGACTGATAAAAACCTCTCAAGATTGTCAATAAAAACGGAGTCAGTAAAGATAAAGCAAGGATGATTAACATTCGTTAAATATAAAACACGATATCCCATTGTGATTAAACCTAATAAAAAACAGGTGTAAAAAAAGATAAAAATAGTGTTAAAACCTTATACCGATTAAACCCAGAAGCTAAACCATGACTTTTAATAACAATTTAAAAATTGCCCATCGTAAAACCATCAGTGAAAAATAAGCAATAAAAATCGGTTTTGTTAATGCTTAAAGAGAATATGATTAATGCTTATTGAGCGTAAAACACCACATAATACCATGATGGTTAAACTTTAATAAAACAAGGCATTAAAAGAGGGGAAAACAACTGTTAAAACCTGTACTATCTCAGCTTTAACAATTACCGGTTATTTATAAGGTATCTGTCAGATTAAATCCGGTTCAGCTTTTTTTCCCCAGATTCATTTACCATATAAAAAGCAGGTATTAAAGGAGGTAAAAACATGATTAAAACCGTATACCGATTAAACCCAGAAGTTAACACCATGACTTTTAATAACAACTTAAAAACTGCCCATCGTAAAACCATCAGTAAAAAATAAGCAATAAAAACCGGTTTTGTTAATGTTTAAAATGAAGATGATTAATACTCATTAAACGTAAAACCACATACCATGATGGTTAAACTTAGTAAAAAACAGGTGTAAAAAAGGGGTAAAACATGGTTAAAACTCTATACCGATTAAACCCAGAAGTTAACACCATGACTTTTAATAACAACTTAAAAACTGTCCATCGTAAAACCATCAGTAAAAATAAGAAATAAAAGCCGGCTTTGTTAATGCTTAAAGCGGATATGGTTAATGCTCATTAAACGTAAAACCACATACCATGATGGTTAAACTTTAATAAAAAAGGCATTAAAAAAGGGAAAAAAATTGTTAAAAGCTATACTATCTCAGCGCTAGCAATTACCGGTTATTTCTACCGGTATCTGTCAGATTAAATCCGGTTCAGCTTTTTTCCCCAGATTCATTTACCATCTAAAAAGCAGGTATTAAAGGAGGTAAAAACATGGTTAAAACCGTATACCGATTAAACCCGGAAGTTAACACCATGACTTTTAATAACAACTTAAAAACTGCCATCGTAAAACCATCAGTAAAAAATAAGCAATGAAAATCGATTTTATTAATACTTAAAGCGAATATGATTAATACTCATTAAACGTAAAACCACATACCATGATGGTTAAACTTAGTAAAAAACAGGTGTAAAAAAGGGGTAAAACATGGTTAAAACTCTATACCGATTAAACCCAGAAGTTAACACCATGATTTTTAATAACAACTTAAAAACTGCCCATCATAAAGCTATCAGTAAAAAATAAAAACTGGCTTTATCAATGCTTACATACCTAGAAAAAAAGATAAATGAAAATATGAATAGGTTTATCCGTTTACCAGGAAATATATCTCCCCAAAAACCATCTTTAATAACGTTTTCAACCGGTGAATAACCTTTTCCTAAACCAGTTAAATAATTCGATGATAAAAAAACCGCGTAACAAAACCCGCAAATAAATAATTTAACCAAATAATAACTCAGCTATTTTCAGCATTATTATATTGATCATCTCCCATGTAAAATTGCAATACCTTAAATACGCCAGTTTAAACTTGCTTTACACGTCTTTAATCCGTCCAATAGCATTGCTTTTCTATGGTTTAATTTAAACTACGCCTCTATTTTATGCCTTTAATGTGATCTAATCCGCAAAGCCTTTCACCCTCATTAATACCATTAAACTTGTCAGCAATTCGAACAAGGTATTGTCATATCCGGTTCTTTTTATACCCGTTATCTTTCAAGTTTCCTCTTTGTTGGCTGCGCTCGCTCACCCCGGTCACATAGTTATCCATGCTCCCGGGGATTCACTCCCTTGCCGTTGCGATGTATCTTGAAATTCATAGGGGATAGCTATTGGCGACTATCATTCGCTTGTTGAAGCAATACCCTGCTCTCTCTCATAAAATGAGGCGCATAATCACCAAACCATTCACTAACATCTTCAAAACTGCTGACAAAAGCCCGTTTATCCCGGCTTTCCAATATCCCTAACGCTTGTCCAAAACTTTGATGATAACGGCGTATAAGATCAATATTCTCTGGTGATGACATAATAATATCCGCGTAAAGCTGAGGATCTTGCGCAAACAACCGCCCGACCATGATCAGTTCCAAACGGTAAATAGGCGAAGATATTGATAACAGTTGTTGTAAATCAGCACCTTCCTGTGCGAGATGTTGCCCATAAGCAAATGTCGTGAAATGGCGCAACGCCTGAATAAAGCTCATGTTTTTATCATGCTGTTCAGGACTCATTTGATGCAAGCAAGCCCCCCAAATCAACAACTGTTCTAAAAACCATTGATAAGCTTCCTCTTGACGTCCGTCACAGTAAACAACAACTTGTTTTACCAAACTACCGACATCCGGCCCAAACATAGGATGTAATCCCAACACTGGACCTTTATGCACATCAAGCATAGCTTGTAATGGCTGCTGTTTAACGGACGCCAAATCCACCAAAATGCAATGGTCAGGTAATGGCGGTAAACGGCGAATAACCTCTTCTGTCAAATGGATAGGCACACTGATAATCACCATACCCACTCCCGCCAGAATCTGCTCCGCGTCAGGCCAATCTTGTGGCTCCAGATTTTTGACTTCATAACCAGACAATGTTAACAAGCGGCCAAACAATTTCCCCATTTTGCCCAAGCCACCAACAATGACTATCGGCCCCAATTGAGGACAAAGCGTTTTAAACCCTTTGTTATTTTCACTGGTGTAGGACTCCCGCATAATACGGCGCAAAATATCTTCAATTAAATCAGGTGGAACACCAAACTCTTCGGCCTCCTGCCGACGTGAAGCAAGCATCGCCATTTCTCTGTCAGGCGCATAAATTGATAACCCATTCTGGCTTTTTACCTCACCAATCTCTGCAACCAATTCCAGACGCTTTGCCAGTAAGCCCAGCAAAGCTTTATCCACTTCATCAATCTTATCCCTCAATTGAGATAATTCAGCCGCCATATTTATTATCCCGCTTTTTTCAGTACTGTCATTCTTTGCGACAATTGCCTGCTAAGTTGCTGATGTAATTTTCTTAGAATTGCCTCTGTCGTCTGCCAACTAATACACGCGTCAGTCACTGATACGCCATATTTCATTTCACTACGCGGTTGTTCAGAGGATTGATTACCCTCATTAATGTTGCTTTCCAACATAATGCCAGTAATAGATCGATTCCCTGAAATGATCTGATCCGCAACAGAATCCACAACCAAACTTTGGCGACGAAAATCCTTGTTAGAGTTACCATGACTACAATCAATCATCAAGGATGGCAATAATCCAGACTGAATCATTTGCTGTTCACATTCCATTACATGTTGGGCGCTGTAATTAGGGGTCTTACCTCCACGCAAGATAATATGTCCATTCGGGTTTCCTTGAGTTTGTAATAAACACACCTGCCCCGATTGATTTATTCCCACAAAACGGTGTGGCATAGCGGCGGCACACATCGCATTAATTGCCGTGCTCAAGCTACCATCAGTCCCATTTTTAAAACCAACAGGCATAGATAAACCTGAAGCCATTTCACGGTGTGTCTGAGATTCCGTGGTTCTCGCGCCAATTGCAGACCAACTGAATAAATCCCCCAAATATTGTGGACTATTCGGATCTAAAGCTTCTGTTGCAAGAGGTAATCCCATTTTAACCAAACTGAGTAGTAAGCGGCGGGCAATATGCAGGCCAGCTTCCACATCAAATGAACCATCCATGAATGGATCATTAATAAGACCTTTCCAACCCACGGTTGTACGAGGCTTTTCAAAATAGACACGCATGACGATGTACAAGCTATCACTCAATTCAGCAGAAAGGGCGGCCAAACGGTGAGCATAATCCAAAGCCGCGTCTACGTCATGAATAGAACAAGGACCACACACTACCAGCAAACGGGGATCACGGAGCTGAACAATGTCAGCAATAGTTTTACGCGCGTTTGCAATAACATGCAGATCATCATTGCTCAGTGGATATTGTTGCTTTAATTCTTTTGGAGTGATAAGAATTTGCTCACCACTGATGTGAACGTTATTAAGTACATCTCTTTGCATGAACATGTCGATTTTCTCCTCAAATTATCATTCTGTACTCATTTGTTTTTATGCATTTGACTAATAACATATCATGCGTCGTAAAGAATACAATCCAAAAGTGTAAACAAATCTAAAACACTGTAAATTATTGTTTACAAAAAATGAAAAAGGAGTCAATTCAATGATAAATCTATTCTAGAACCAATTAATAAGATTAAAATTATTTCATATGGAAAAATATTAGAAATAATTATCTTAAAATAAGATTAATATCAGAACAAATAGGCAATGTTTTATGATCGTTAATCTTTCATTTTTCCATTTAAAATCATCAGGTAAAAAATATATTTATCTCATTTCTATTACTAAAAACAGAGAATATCAATAATCTCAGTCTATATTTTATATAAAGTTACCGAATGCACCCATAAAATATTAAGCTATATCCAATCCTCTTTTTCATTAATTTAATTAAGGAAAGTCAACACACTAATGTCAACGGTCTGAGGCCGGATTTTCCGGCCTCTTTATTAAAATATTTGTTACAGAGCTTGCTGTAAAAAAGCAATTAATTCCTGATTAACTTTATGGGGTTGCTCTAATGTGGAAATATGCCCTGCATCCTGGATAATAATATGATCACAGTGCAATATTTCAGCCATCAAATAACCTTCCAGAGGCGGGCGAGGCGTATCTTGTTCACCAGTAATAACCAGCGAGGGAATATCTAATTTTTCCAACAAATGCATTCTATCTTCACGCCCAAATATTATTCTACCTAACGGAACAACACTATTACGCAATGTTTCCGCAGGAATGGCTACCAGACGCTGAGTTAATTCATCAACCAAATGTTGAGCCGGTTGCTGACTAAAGAAGGCTGGCGCTATCTGCTGTTGCAAAATAGATTGAGGAATTGCACCAGCCTGCTCTATCGCATCCAACATGGCAAAGTATTTTGTATGAGTCACCTCAGGTTCTAATCCGACAAAGGTATCCATCAAAACCAGTGCCTTAACTCTGTCCGGCGCCATCTCTACCAACTCAATTCCCCACATACCGCCAGCGGATAATCCAATGATAGCGAACTCTTTAATGCCAAGTTGATCCATCAACGCCAGGTAATCCCGAGCTAAATCAGCTAAAGTGCTGTGTTGTTCTGGTAGCTCTCCCGAATTTCCATGTCCCCAGAGATCAGGAACAATCACCCGGTATTTTTTACTTAAAGCCTCGATCTGAGGCGCCCACATAGTAGAATCAAACAAATAGCTATGCCCTAGTAATAACGGGAAACCTTCACCTTCATCTCGGTAAGCCATTGTTTTGTTGTGTATTTTAAAAGTTTTCAAAGCAAATCCTTATCGTCAGTTAATCACGTCTGAAATTATTCTAAGACTCTCAAAATAATTGTCTTTAAGATTATTACAATCTGATAATAATGTATTGCCGAATCATTTATCGATGAGTAAAAATCCTCCTTCATAAAAGGGGACATTGATTTCACCCCAGAGGGACGTAATAAAATATCCTCCAAAAAACTCGCCCGTATTCAACCTGTTTCTTCATTACAATAAACCAAATTGATGACCACGCCCACAAAACGTGGTTTTAAATCGGGGACAAAAAAAGAGGCCAGCAATTGCTGACCTCTTTTAATGATAACTTTCGGATGTAACGAAAGCGTATTATTTGCTGTTCAGACGCTCTTTAATACGAGCGGCTTTACCAGAACGCTGACGCAGATAGTACAGTTTAGCTCTACGAACAGCACCACGACGTTTAACGTTAATGCTGTCTACGACTGGGGAGTGAGTCTGGAATACACGCTCAACACCTTCGCCGTTAGAAACTTTGCGAACAGTGAATGCAGAGTGCAGACCGCGGTTACGGATAGCGATAACCACGCCCTCGAATGCCTGCAGACGTTTCTTAGCACCTTCTACGACCCATACCTTAACTTCCACGGTGTCACCCGGACGGAATGAAGGTACGTCTTGCTTCATCTGCTCTTGTTCAAGTTGTTTAATAATGTTGCTCATAATAATTCTCTTACCCTAGGTAAACTGATATATCAGAGACATTCCCTTCGGGGATATGTCTGGATTAATTAGTTGCTTCAGCTAGATGTTCCCGTTGGAACTCTGTTAGCAATATCCTTTGCTCGTCAGTCAGAGCTAGGTTTTCCAGAAGTTCAGGTCTTCTAAGCCAGGTCCGGCCAAGCGATTGTTTCATCCGCCAGCGATTAATTTCAGCATGATTTCCAGACAGCAACACTGGTGGAACTTCCATACCATCTAATACCTCCGGACGAGTATAGTGCGGACAATCCAGCAATCCATCAGCAAAAGAGTCCTCTTCCGCCGATGCCTGACGCCCCAGAACACCCGGTATGAACCGAGAAACGGAGTCGATCATCGTCATTGCAGGGATTTCACCACCGCTGAGTACGTAATCACCGATAGACCACTCTTCGTCAATCTCGGTTTGGATCACCCGCTCATCTATCCCTTCATAGCGGCCGCAAATCAAAATCAGTTTTTCATTTGTTGCCAGCTCACAAACCCCTTGTTGGTTGAGTTTGCGTCCCTGAGGTGAAAGATAAATCACTTTTGCGCCTTCGCCTGCCGCAGTTTTTGCTGCATGAATGGCTTCCCGTAAAGGCTGAACCATCATCAACATGCCTGGACCACCGCCATAAGGTCGATCGTCAACGGTACGATGCCGGTCATAGGTAAAATCCCGTGGATTCCAGCATTCAATACTTAACAGGCCATTTTTCACTGCCCGGCCAGTTACCCCATAATCGGTTATTGCGCGGAACATTTCAGGAAACAGGCTAATAACCCCAATCCACATTATCGCGTCCCACTCATTTCAACCGCTTATAACCGGAGTTTAAAAACCAGGATCCCAATCTACTTCAATGGTTTTAGTAGCGAGATCGACTTTCTTGATAACCTGCCCATCAAGAAACGGAATTAGCCGTTCCTTGATACCGAATGCATCTTTCAGGTTTGCTTTAATTACCATTACGTCGTTAGAACCGGTTTCCATCATGTCATTGACAGTCCCCAAGTTATAACCCGCGGTGTTGATTACCTGGCAACCTATTAAGTCTTTCCAGTAGTAATCACCCGCATCCAGCTCTGGCAGTTGTTCTGAATCTACAATAATTTCGCAATTAGTCAGTAAATTCGCAGCATCCAGATCATCAATACCTTTAATTTTGATGATCATATCCTGATTGTGGTGTTTCCAGGCTTCCAGTTCAATGTGTTGCCACCGGCCTGCCCGTTGAATAAACCACGGTTGATACTCAAAAATGTCTTCGGCATGTTCGGTGGAAGAAAAAACTCTGAGCCAACCACGAATACCATAAGTTGAACCTAGTTTTCCCAATACAATTGGGTTTACAGGCGGTTCAAAACAGGTTTGCTTGCTCATAGTTACCACCGCGACAGATTAAGCTGCTTTTTTGGCGTCTTTGATCAGTGTAGAAACACGATCAGACACAGTTGCACCCAGACCAACCCAATGTTCAATACGGTCCAGATCTAAACGCAGTGCTTCTGCTTTCCCTGTTGCAATAGGGTTGAAGAAGCCAACACGCTCGATAAAGCGACCATCACGCGGGCTGCGGCTATCGGTCACGACTACTTGGTAAAACGGACGCTTTTTGGCGCCGCCACGAGCTAAACGAATTGTTACCATAACATCCTCATTAGTTAACAAAACAACCAGACTTCATCGAGGAACGAAGTCCGGTTGTCAGATAAAAAGCCCGAAAAGTTTACTCACTTTGGCGCAAAAAGCAATCCAAAGTGGATATTCTTCGAGACTTTATCGATTAACGGCCCATAAATCCGGGTGGCATCATGCCTTTCATACCACGCATCATTTTTGCCAGGCCGCCTTTTTTCATCTTTTTCATCATGCGCTGCATTTCGTCGAATTGTTTAAGTAAGCGGTTAACATCTTGAACTTGAGTGCCTGAACCATTGGCAATACGACGTTTACGAGAACCTTTAATTATTTCCGGTTTTTCCCGCTCTTTACGCGTCATGGAATTGATAATCGCTTCCATTTTTACCAGAATTTTATCATCCATCTGGGATTTCACTGCATCTGGCACTTGAGACATTCCCGGCATTTTGCTTAACATGCTGGCCATTCCCCCCATGTTACGCATCTGCTTTAGCTGATCTAGAAAGTCATTTAAATCGAAGCCGTCACCTTTCTTTAATTTAGAAGCCAGCTTTTCAGCCTGGGTGCGATCGACTTTACTTTCAATCTCTTCAATCAGAGAAATGACATCGCCCATTCCAAGGATGCGAGAGGCAATACGATCCGGGTGAAACGGCTCCAACGCATCCGTTTTTTCACCAACACCCAGGAATTTAATCGGCTTACCGGTAATATGACGAATAGATAGCGCAGCACCGCCACGGGCATCACCATCGACTTTCGTTAACACCACACCAGTCAGCGGCAATGCTTCATTGAAAGCTTTCGCGGTATTAGCCGCATCCTGCCCCGTCATCGCATCAACAACGAACAGGGTTTCCACTGGATTAATGGCTTTATGAACCTGCTTGATTTCATCCATCATCGCTTCGTCAACATGCAGACGACCCGCCGTATCCACCAAAAGCACATCATAGAATTTCAATTTGGCGTGCTGTACCGCTTGAGTCACGATATCAACGGGTTTTTCCTGAGCGTCAGAGGGGTAGAAATCAATACCAACTGCCTGCGCCAAGGTTTCAAGCTGTTTGATAGCCGCTGGACGATAGACGTCAGCAGATACCACCAAAACTTTTTTCTTCTGTTTTCCTTTTAGAAAGCTACCAAGCTTGGCAACGCTGGTCGTTTTACCTGCACCTTGCAAACCCGCCATTAATACGACGGCAGGAGGCTGAGTAGAAAGATTCAGTTCACTGTTAACTTCCCCCATCGCCTTAACGAGTTCATTCTGAACAATTTTGACAAACTCTTGGCCGGGAGTAAGACTTTTATTCACCTCGTGGCCTACCGCGCTCTCTTTAACGCACGAAATAAAATCACGCACTACAGGCAATGCAACGTCAGCTTCAAGTAAAGCCATGCGAACTTCACGCAGTGTCTCTTTAATATTGTCTTCGGTCAGTCGCCCACGGCCACTGATATTGCGCAATGTGCGCGATAGTCTGTCGGTTAGATTATCAAACATTGTCTCTGCTCAATTTTTTTAAATGGGCTACCTGTAAGGCGTATTTCGCAAATTATAACACGATGGTAAGGGATCTCTGCACAGAGATTCGCACCGATAGTTAACAACAGTTGGAGGCTATCCTTGCTGGCGGTATACTTAAGCTTTAATTCAACCAAAGACTATCGCTAAAACGACTAATGCTATGCCAGTATTTTCTATAATTTCTTCATTCGCTTATTTACTCAGCCTGGTACTGATTATTCCCGGCTTATTGCGGAAATCAAAAGGATACCGCAGGCTGGCATTACTTTCCGCGATTGTCGCTTTAATTTGTCATGCTATTGCCCTTAAATACCAGATTTTCCACGTTAGCAGCGGGCAAAATCTCACTCTCCTAAATCTAGGTTCTATTGTCAGTTTACTGACTTGCATCATCATGACAATTGTTGCTTCTCACGGTCGTGCCTGGTTCCTGCTACCCATTGTTTACAGTTTTGCCATGATAAATTTGGTCTTAGCGAGTCTGATGCCAGGTGAATTTATTACCCATCTAGAGGCCAGCTTTGGATTATCTATTCATATTGGATTAGCGCTTCTTGGTTACACAACTTTACTTATCGCTGCATTATATGCATTACAACTTGGATGGTTGGATCATCAGCTTAAAAACAAAAAACTCTCTTTTGCGCCAAATATGCCCCCATTAATGTTCATTGAACGCAAAATGTTTCATATCACTCAGGTCGGCGTAATATTGCTAACACTGACGCTCTGTACCGGCATCCTCTATATAGATAATATTTTTAGTAGCGAAAATATCCACAAAGCAATTTTGTCCATCATCGCGTGGTTTGTTTATATCGTTTTATTATGGGGCCACTACCATGATGGATGGCGCGGTAAACGCGTTATCTGGTTTAACCTGATCGGCGCGTTGACCCTGACGCTCGCCTATTTCGGCAATCGATTATTACAGGAAATCATGGTTTACTAGGAGTATGATGTCCAATCAATACTTGGAAGGAATTCCGCTTTGGAGCATGTTTCAACAAGCACATTACTGATTATTTTAGTCATCATGGTCATTGTCTCAGCTTATTTCTCCGCCTCCGAGACAGGTATGATGACAATGAATCGTTATCGCTTACGTCATCTGGCAAAGCAGGGGAATCGCTCTGCCCGCAGAGTTGAAGCATTACTTCGTCATCCTGAGCAGCTTATCAGCCTGATTCTTATCGGTAATAATCTGGTTAATATTCTTGCCTCAGCACTCGCTACTATCATTGGTATGCGTCTTTATGGCGATGCCGGAGTCGCTATCGCAACCGGTATTTTGACGTTTATCGTACTGATATTTTCTGAAGTTATGCCAAAAACGATAGCCGCCCTCTATCCTGAAAGAGTCGCTTTTCCGAGCAGTTTTTTGCTCCGCCCGTTACAGAAAATCATGCTGCCGTTAGTTTGGACGCTAAATAAAATTACTTTATTGTTAATGCGTTGCCTTGGTATCAAACACCCTACTGGCTCTAGTCACGCAATTAGCAAAGATGAGCTCCGCACTATTGTAAATGAATCAAATGCCAAGCTATCACAGCAACATCAGGATATGCTGATTTCAATTTTAGATCTGGAAAAAGTCACAATCGGCGACATTATGGTTCCCCGTAATGAAATTATTGGCATTGATATTAATGATGACTGGAAATCCATCATACGGCAATTAACTCATTCACCTCACGGCCGGATCGTGCTTTATCGTGATTCGCTTGATGACGCTATCGGCATGCTTCGTGTACGTGAAGCTTACCGACTGATGACAGAAAAAAAAGAGTTCACCAAAAGAAATCTGATTAAAGCAGCAGATAAAATCTATTATGTCCCAGTCAGCACACCACTTAATATCCAGTTAGTGAATTTCCAACGCAATAAGGAAAAAGCCGGGCTCATCGTTGATGAATACGGTGATATTCAAGGACTGGTCACTGTTGAAGATATCCTTGAAGAGATCGTCGGTGATTTTACAACATCAATGTCCCCTTCTCTGGCAGAAGAAGTTTCACCGCAAAGCGACGGCACTATTTTGGTTGACGGGACAGCCAATATCCGCGAATTAAATAAAGCCTTTAACTGGGCATTGCCTGTTGATGGACCACGAACGGTTAATGGTATGGTGCTTGAAGAGTTAGGGGAAATACCTGCTCTTAATGTACAAGTGCAAATCGGCAAATATAATTTTGAAGTACTTTCAGTGAACGATAATGTCATTAAACAAGTTCGAGTCACTCCCATTAGCCAATTTCCTGAGCAAGAAGCACAAGCTATTTAAATCGCTGCGAAAAATTAATACCGCTGGAGGCATATCACCAACCTCCAACGGCAAATTCCTGTTAATACTTCATCTCAGGAACCTGAAATATCATCACTGCTAATATTATCACTGCTATGGAACTACACTTTTAATTCGGTCAGTTTTTCTTCCGGTAATGCCAACTCGTCATTCTTATTAACGAGGACGTCTGAATCAAGAATATGACGTGCAATATCCTGGGCTTCTGTCAGTGAATGCATGTGATAAGTACCACATTGGTAAATATTTAGCTCTGGGATCTGGCTCTGATCTTTCACTTTCAAAACATCAGCCATCGCCGCTTTCCATGCGTCCGCAACGCGTATTTCCGCCGGTGCGCCAATCAAGCTCATATAAAAACCTGTTCGACATCCCATTGGCGATATATCAATAATTTCAACCCCCTCGCCATTGAGGTGGTTGCGCATAAAACCAGCAAACAAATGTTCAAGTGTATGAATACCCTTTTCAGGCATAACCTGTTTATTAGGTACGCAGAAACGTAAGTCGAAAACTGTGATGGTGTCGCCATGAGGCGTTTTCATAGTCTTAGCAACTCTTACGGCTGGCGCATTCATACGAGTATGGTCAACAGTAAAACTATCCAGTAAAGGCATTTCTTCATCTCCACAAAAAATTCAGATTTTTCTTCAAGCAAATGAAACTTTTTCATCTGCCACCGGTCATAAAGAATGAAAGAAGCGTTATTATTATCCCTATTCTCTAGAAAATCCCATTTGGCCACTTTTACTTGTGGCCATTTTCTTTTCTAGCATCCCGTCTGTTGCTTCAGATACTCATCAAAACTCATCGTATCCTCACGTTCCAACGCGTCTTGTCGCTCTACGGAGGCCCTGCGTTCTATAGCAAACTGTTCGTCGCTAATAACCTCATATTTTTCATTGATCAGTTGCTGATGGTATTCATCTGCCAGTTCCAGTCCAAAGCCACCAATGCCCTGGCCCTTCATTTTTTCCAGCACGCGAGCCGATAAAGTCAGTGATGAATCATCAAACATAGCAATTAATTCTTCGCAAACTTTTTGATATTGTGTGCCAGAACAACTATCCAATATTGCGGCAACCCGTTTCAAGTCACTAAATAACTTTTTGCCGACTTTTGCTAACGGCTCTTCCACACTTCCACAACCAAGACCAATCATTTGCCCTGGTTTACGCCCTTCAAGGATCACTCTATCCCAATTCTTACGGCAACAATCTAATTCATCACTGCCCATCTCAGGCGCTTCGGCAAGCACGCACCATATTAAGAATAGGTCAAGAAAACGAATTTGTGTTTCATTGACGCCAATCGCTGCAAATGGATTAATATCCAATGAACGAACTTCAATATATTCTACTCCCCCACGCAGCAACGCATCAGAAGGCGATTCATTCCCTTTTGTGACACGTTTAGGTCGGATTGGCGCATACAACTCATTTTCAATTTGTAAGACGTTGGTATTGAGCTGAATATGTTTATCGCCTTGCTTAATACCCAATTTAGCAAACTCATCAGACGGTTTGCGAATCGCTTTTTTCAACCCGTCAATATAGGTGTGTAGGTTATTAAACGTAATATTCAGATCACTTTGTGATTTATTGGTGTACCCCAGATTACTCATTCTTAGTGAAGTCGCATAAGGCAGATAACAAGTTCCATCTTCTGTCCGATCAAAAAGAAAAGAGGTCTCTCTTCCACGTAAGAACGAGGAACAAATTGCCGGAGAAGCGCCAAACAAGTATGGGATCACCCATCCAAAGCGGTAATAGTTACGGATCAAGCGGAAATAGCCATTAGAGATCTGCTCTTTACCACTCTCTGCATCTTCAATACCAGCCCAGGCGCGCCAGAACTCAATTGGCAATGAAAAATTATAATGAACCCCGGATATGGTCTGCATTAACGCGCCATAACGATTTTTTAACCCTTCACGGTATAAAGTCTTATAGCGACCAACATTCGATGTGCCATATTGAGCCAGAGTAATGTTCTCCTCCGCATCAATAAAGCATGGCATACTCAATGGCCACATTTTTTCTTTATCCAGCATACGCGCCGTGTGACGATGAATATCGCTAAGAAAAGAAATCGTATATTTTATGTCATCATTAACTGGTGTTATGAACTCCAACAATGACTCTGCAAAATCAGTAGTAATCCATTTATGCGTAAGCGCTGCACCAAGTGCTTTAGGATGTTCCGTTATGGCTAAACTACCATCGGAAGTAATACGCAATGTTTCACGTTCAACACCGCGACGAATTCCATTTAAAATTGTCGGATGCGCCTCTAGCCATGATAGAGCCTTTGATACGTCCGGGATCAATTCGACCTCCCGTAGTGTTTTAGAAGAATTTTTATAAGGGTTTACTTTATCTTAAACAAGTCAAATTGTCGCTGATTAGATATAGCAGCAAAAACATTTCAGCGTCATACAGAGAGCGTGTTGGTTATGGCAACACAGACAGCCAGAAAGGAAAAAGCCCTGCTGTTGAAGCAGGGCTTGATATGGCGCATCCAGAAGGATTCGAACCTCCGACCGCTCGGTTCGTAGCCGAGTACTCTATCCAGCTGAGCTATGGATGCATGTTCAGTTTTTCACTCTTAGTAAAAGACAGTAGTTGCTTCGATTACCTGAGTGGCGCCTCGGACGACTTCATCTCAAGGCTAAATTATGGCGCATCCAGAAGGATTCGAACCTCCGACCGCTCGGTTCGTAGCCGAGTACTCTATCCAGCTGAGCTATGGATGCGTGTTCAGTTTTTCATTCTTGATAAAAGGTAGTAGTTGCTTCTATTACCTGAATGGCGCCTCAGATAATTTCATCTCAAGGCTAAATATGGCGCATCCAGAAGGATTCGAACCTCCGACCGCTCGGTTCGTAGCCGAGTACTCTATCCAGCTGAGCTATGGATGCGTGTTCAGTTTTTCACTCTTGGTAAAAGGCAGTAGTTGCTTCTATTACCTGAATGGCGCCCCAGATGATTTCATCTCGAGGCTAAATATGGCGCATCCAGAAGGATTCGAACCTCCGACCGCTCGGTTCGTAGCCGAGTACTCTATCCAGCTGAGCTATGGATGCGTGGTTTAAATGGCGGTGAGAGAGGGATTCGAACCCTCGATGCAGCTCTTAACCGCATACTCCCTTAGCAGGGGAGCGCCTTCAGCCTCTCGGCCATCTCACCGTACGCTTTCTTTCGAATCGCGACCCAGAACTTTTATTTAAGCTCCTCGTCACTGCGTGGCGCACATATTACTTTCCCAGACTTATAAGTCAAACAATTTTTCTAAACCTGTGTTTATTTGAACACTTCACACACAAGATGTTTAGTTTGCCGTCAAAAAGTGTGCTTTATCAGCAGTAAATTATCACAACCTCAATTGAAGTACATACAAATCGTTATTCGCCACAATAGCATGATAGGAACACGCTGTTCTTACGATAGAAAAACAAAAAAGATGGGAAAATAGACAAGAGTTTAAGAAATTAGCAAGACCTAAAAATACCAACAGAGGTGAGATCCCTCAAAAATGGCGCCCGGTTCTGACAGAGATAGGACGCCAACTTAGAGTCAGTAAGTTGTTGGCTGAGACTTTTCGGCCTGAATCCGCTGATAAATTTCTTCACGGTGAACAGAAACTTCTTTAGGGGCATTTACACCAATACGAACTTGGTTACCTTTAACCCCCAGTACTGTAACTGTTACCTCATCGCCTATCATGAGCGTTTCACCAACTCGACGAGTCAGAATAAGCATTCTTTGCTCCTTGAAAATTTAAAAGAGTCGGGTCTTTCGGTTTCCCCGCTATTATCCATCAAACACCGTGAAAACGTAAAACAATGGTATATGCTTAAAGTATAAGCAATTTTAAGCGCATTTCCTACCTATATAGTTTAGCCAAAATAAATAAATATGCGCTTAACCTTTTAACAATTTCACAACAAGATTTCAAGGCACCACAAAAACAACGCTATGATGCCCCGTAAACTCAGGTAATACCGCTTATAGCCGCGATGCTACCCACTCTTCCACGCTATCCAAAGCAGAAGGCAATGCTTCAACATCAGAACCACCTGCCTGGGCCATATCAGGACGACCACCGCCTTTACCACCGATTTGCTGAGCTACAGAAGAAATCAACTCACCTGCTCTTATTTTAGCAGTCAGATCCTTTGTGACACCAACAATTAAGCTGACTTTATCATCACTTGTAGTGGAAAGCACAATAATCGCTGAACCTAGTTGATTTTTTAGATCATCAACCATCGTTCTCAACATCTTAGGTTCTGTATTACTTAACTGACTAACCAGCAACTTCACACCCTTCACTTCTTTCGCTTTGCTTGCTAAAGAAGAGCTCTCTTGTGCAGCCTGCTGATCTTTAAGCTGTTGAAGCTCTTTTTCCAACGCTTTGGTTCTATCCAGCGTCACCCGTACTTTTTCACTCAGGCTATGGATATCACTTTTCACTAATTGAGCAATATCTTGAAGTAAATCAACCTGTTGATGTACAGATTCTACCGCTTTTTTACCTGTAATCGCTTCGATCCTACGGATACCCGCAGCCGTTCCAGATTCAGCAATAATACGGAACAAGCCAATATCACCGGTGCGATTTGCATGAGTCCCTCCACATAATTCAGTGGAAAAATCCCCCATTGACAGTACGCGAACTTGTTCTTCATATTTTTCACCAAACAGTGCCATCGCACCTTTGGCTTTTGCTGTTTCCAGATCCATCAATTCAGTAACAACAGGTGAATTTTGACGAACTTCGGCATTAACCAAATCCTCAACCTGACGGATCTGTTCTGGTTTCATCGCTTCAAAGTGAGAAAAATCAAAGCGAAGGTATTTATCGTTAACCAGAGAGCCTTTCTGTGATACGTGCTCACCCAAAACTTGACGTAACGCAGCATGTAACAGATGGGTTGCTGAGTGATTCAAACGAATTGCATCACGACGTTCAATATCAATAACCGCATTGATGTTACGGTTTACACTTAAGGTACCTTTTTCAAGCTTACCAATATGACCAATAGCCTGACCATATTTTTGTGTATCAATAACACAAAAAGCACAATCGGCATTACTCAGAATGCCTGAGTCACCAACTTGTCCACCAGATTCAGCATAAAAAGCGGTCTTATCCAATATAACAATCGCTTCTTCACCCGCTTGAATTTGATCGACTGATTCACCATCACGGAAGATAGCAGTTACTGTTGCCTGCTGTTCGTTATGATCGTAACCAGAGAAATCACTGCGTTCATCAACTTTGATCAATTCATTATAATCGGTGCCGAAACCACTTGATTCACGAGCACGACGACGCTGATTTTCCATTGCCACGGCAAATCCCGCTTCATCAACGCTAATATTACGCTCACGGCAAACATCAGCGGTTAAATCCACAGGGAAACCATAGGTATCATACAGGCGGAAAGCCGTTTCGCCATCCAGAATATCACCGGACAGTTTTGCCAGTTCATCATCTAGCAACTGAAGGCCACGTTCCAGAGTACGAGCAAACTGCTCTTCTTCTGTTTTCAAGATCTGCTCAACAATGGTTTGCTGGCGTTTAAGCTCTTCTCCCGCAGCACCCATCACGTCTATCAATGGCGCAACCAGTTTGTAGAAGAAGGTATCTTTAGCCCCTAACATGTTACCGTGACGGATAGCTCGGCGGATAATACGACGCAGAACATAACCACGGTTTTCATTAGAAGGAACAACACCATCACAAATCAAAAATGCACATGAACGAATGTGATCAGCAATAACCCGCAGAGATTTATTACTCAGATCATCTGTAGCACCAGTGACATTAGCAACAGCAGTAATCAAATCACGGAACAGATCGATCTCATAGTTAGAATTGACGTGCTGCAATACAGCGGCGACGCGCTCCAACCCCATCCCTGTATCTACTGATGGTTTTGGCAACGGCTCCATCGTACCATCGGCATGACGGTTGAACTGCATAAAGACGATATTCCAGATTTCAATATATCTGTCACCGTCTTCTTCCGGGCTTCCTGGCGGCCCACCCCAGATATGTTCACCATGATCATAAAAAATTTCAGTGCAAGGGCCGCAAGGACCGGTATCACCCATTTGCCAGAAGTTATCCGATGCATAAGGCGCACCTTTGTTATCGCCAATGCGGATAATTCTTTCCGCTGGTATGCCGACTTCGTTCTGCCAAATATCATAGGCTTCATCATCTGTCTGATAGACAGTTACCCATAATTTTTCTTTAGGCAAATTGAACCAATCTTTGCCCGTCAGAAGTTCCCAAGCATAGCTAATAGCATCATGTTTGAAATAGTCACCAAAACTGAAATTACCAAGCATCTCAAAGAAAGTATGATGGCGTGCGGTGTAACCTACATTTTCTAAATCGTTATGTTTACCACCGGCACGAACACAGCGTTGAGCTGTTGTTGCTCGAGAATAAGATCTTTTGTCCTGTCCAAGAAATAGATCCTTAAACTGGTTCATCCCTGCGTTGGTAAATAGCAGTGTTGGGTCATTATTTGGCACCAAAGAACTACTTGGTACGATTTGATGCCCTTTAGTATGAAAAAAGTCGAGAAACGCTTGACGGATCTCAGCGGTGCTTTTGCTCATAATTGTCCCGAAATCAAGCTGGAAAAAACAGATTTATGAATTGGTTAGGTGGGATATTCCATCACCTACTTTCAACTCACGAATAAACAAAGTGGGGATAAGATAAAAGTTCTTCTATTAGAAGTATACCCGTCATCTTTCAAGTTGCCTCTTTGTTGGCTGCACTCGCTCACCCCGGTCACATAGTTACCTATGCTCCCGGGGATTCACTCCCTTGCCGTCGCGACGCATCTTGAAATCCATAAGGTATAAAATCCCAGACACATCCATTCGCTGGCAGCATTGTAAATCGTCTGGGTATTTTCTGAAAGCATGATCGCATAATATGGATAATACTTGCTTTCTGAGAGGAGAAACCGCGTCATTATTAACGCGGTATAAGTTTGATGACAAAACTTTTACAGTTTTAATCCGAGAATTACAGACTACCGATATAATGAGTCAGATTAGAATTCTTCGTTATTCATCTCTTCATTTTCATCGCCTTCGTAATCAGAAGCGGCACTACTGAATTCGCCGGCATTATGCAACAGCATTTCACGTAATTTTTTATCCAGTTCAGCAGAAATTTCAGGATGCTCTTTCAGGTAGATGGTAGCATTCGCTTTGCCCTGACCAATTTTATCGCCATTATAGCTGTACCATGCGCCCGCTTTTTCCACCAATTTATGCTTCACGCCTAAATCGATTAATTCACCATAAGTGTTAATGCCTTCGCCATACATAATCTGGAATTCTGCTTGCTTAAATGGCGCTGCCACTTTGTTTTTTACTACCTTCACACGGGTCTCGCTACCAACAACCTCTTCGCCATTTTTCACAGAACCAATGCGGCGAATATCCAGACGAACAGAAGCATAGAATTTCAGTGCGTTACCACCGGTTGTGGTTTCAGGGTTACCGAACATGACGCCAATTTTCATACGGATCTGGTTGATAAAGATCAACAACGTATTGGAGCTTTTCAAATTACCGGCCAGTTTACGCATTGCCTGACTCATCATTCGAGCTGCCAGCCCCATATGAGAATCACCAATTTCCCCTTCTATTTCGGCTTTTGGCGTTAAGGCAGCTACGGAGTCTACGATAATGACATCAACAGCGCCGGAACGTGTCAACGCATCGCAGATCTCAAGAGCCTGTTCTCCGGTATCGGGTTGAGAGCACAACAGATTATCAATATCAACGCCCAACTTCTTAGCATAGATAGGATCAAGGGCGTGTTCAGCATCAATAAACGCACAGGTTTTACCTTCACGTTGTGCCGCGGCGATAACCTGTAATGTCAGCGTTGTCTTACCAGAAGATTCCGGGCCATAAATTTCAACAATACGCCCCATCGGCAGGCCACCAGCACCTAATGCAATATCCAGTGACAATGAACCCGTGGAGATAGTTTCAACGTCCATTGAACGGTCTTCGCCCAAACGCATGATGGAACCTTTACCAAACTGTTTTTCAATTTGGCCTAGTGCCGCCGCTAGTGCTTTTTGTTTATTTTCATCAATAGCCATTTTTACTCCCTCGTAAGCAATGAAAGGGCTCTCTCACTGCCGATGAATAATTTTTAATACTGAAATGTTGCCTACAATTATACTGTATAATCATACAGCATCAAGTTAATTTTTTATACCCGTCATCTTTCAAGTCGCCTCTTTGTTGGCGGCACTCACTCACCCCGGTCACATAGTTACCTATGCTCCCGGGGATTCGCACCCTTGCCGTCGCGATCCATCTTGAAATCCATAGGGTATATAATCTCTGATAACAATGTTTTCAGAGAATAAATGACAGCTTGAAGGCGTACTTCATTTCGATCACCGTTAAAACAACAATTGCGGGACACAACTTCTACCCCATTTACCGTCAGATATGCAAACCCAAACCACACGGTACCAACAGGTTTTTCTTCGCTACCGCCATCAGGCCCGGCAATGCCACTGACTGAAACCGCCAGATCTGCCCGCGCAGCTTTCAGCGCTCCTGCGGCCATTTCTCTCACCACCTGTTCACTAACAGCCCCATATTGCTGTAAAACAGCTTCTGACACGCCCAGCATTTGATGCTTAGCTTTATTACTGTATGTCACAAAGCTTCGGTCAAAATAAGCAGAACTACCGGCAATATCTGAAATTGTTTTCGCCAACCAGCCACCGGTGCAAGATTCAGCGCAGGTCACCCACAGTTTTTGCTGTCTCAACTTCTCTCCCAGTTCAATACTAAGCTGAGTCAGAATTTTTTCACTCATAACACACTCTTTATCCGGTAAAAGATCAATTTCTTTGAAACCGGTTCCAAATCCACAAACTCATGATTGTCAACGCCAACAGAGTACCAAAACCTATCCCTGTTGTAACAACCGGGACGCCTATTTTAATAACCAATGAGTACAAGCCAAGCATCAATAACATGGCGATATTCTCACCCAAGTTCTGTACTGCGATGGCATAACCGGCCCCAACCGTTTGTCTGCCGCTTTCCTGCAATAATGCATTCAGTGGAACAATAAACAAACCGCCAAAAATACCGAGTATGATTAATAAGACGTAGGAAGCCCAAATATTTTGCTGAACAGCAAAAATGACCACCATCACGCCGATTAAAACACCAGCAGGCATACAACGATGGACCGTTTTAAGGGTAATAAAACGGGCAGCAACACCTGCGCCAATAATAATGCCGACAGCAACCATCACATTAAGTATTGTCGGCGTGCTATTGTCAGAAATTCCCAGCACAACAGGTACCCATAAGACCAATAGGAATCTCACTGTTATACCCGCCCCCCAGAACAAACTGGTGCCAATTAAAGAAAACCTAGCGCCTTTGTTATGCCAAAGAATACAACAAGATGAAGCAAAGTCTGTCAGCATCTTTTTCAGATTCCAGCCCTTATCCTGACGTACAGCCGATAATCGAGGGAGAAAGAAATTAGCGATAACAGCGATACCATACATCAGCGCACAAACAAGCAGTGCGATAGCCAGGTTCCAATCAGACAACAAACCGCCAGCAACAGAACCCGTAAGAATGGCAATGATCGTTGAAGCCTCCATCAAACCATTAGCCTTTACCAAACGATCACCATCGGTCAGTTCAACCAAGATTCCGTATTTAGCCGGTGAATATGATGCAGCACCTACTCCCACCAAGGCATAACCCAGAAATGGATCATATCCCAAGCAAATAGTAAATGCGCCCAACAACTTGACGCTATTAGCAAACAACATCACACGATCTTTCGGGAAACGATCGGCTGTTTGCCCCACAAAAGGCGCCAATAGGATATATGCCAAAACAAACACTATCTGTAATATCGGCTGGCTCCAGTCAGGATAAAACTGGGCTTTCAACTGTGCCAGAATCGCAAATAACAGCGCATTATCGGCAAAAGCTGAAAAAAATTGTGACACCAATACGGCTTTCATGCCACGGGTTAATAACGGTTGAACAACGACGGATGGATTCACGATGATTATTCCTGTTCAGCTTCACTTTCCAATGACACGATTTTTTCCTGTTTAGCAAAATGTTTCCCCTGACCGAGAATAGTACAGAATCCCTGTTCATCAATTGAAACAATGTCTCCGGTATCGAACCAATCAAACTGAATATTTCCATGCTCATCTTTTGCCGCTGGTGGTTCTAAATGATTTGGATCTTCAATTCTCAGATACCCTTTCATCATATTCGGGCCACGCAGTTGCAAACGCCCCCCCGCCTTAATTCCTGCTACCGGAATCAAACGGGATTCCATTGCCGGCAAAATCCGCCCAACAGTACCGACCTTAGCCATCATCGGCACATTCAATGCAATGACAGGCGCACATTCTGTCATGCCATATCCTTCTAAAATGCGAATACCGAATTTGTCTTGCCAAATCTGTTTCGTATTTTCAGTGAGCTTCTCAACACCGGCTATAACACAACGAAGACGCGCAAAATCATATGAATGAGCGAAATAGGCATAATTCTCCAGGAAAGTGGATGTACCCAATAATACGGTACAGTTACGCTCATATACCAGTTCTGGCACTATCCGGTAATGCAATGGGTTTGGGTAGAGGAATATTCGGCTACCAGACAACAACGGAGTGAATAAGCCAACCGTCAATCCAAATGCATGAAATAGCGGTAAAGAAGACATAAAACGGTCAAGTGGATTAAAATCAGTAATGGTTTTTATCTGTTCCACATTGGCTAACAAACTAGCGTGGCTGTGAACCACACCTTTTGATACAACTTCTGAACCGGACGTAAATAGCACCAAAGCATCATCATCTGGTTTTTGCGCCACCATCGCTCGCTTCGGAAAAAAGAGGTGCCACAAGATCCATAATTTATCCTGAAAAGTCACTGTACCTGCCAAATCCTCAAGATAAACCCAATTAACCTCGGTAACCTGCTCAGATAAATGAGTTAATCGCTCCTTTTCCAGAAATTGTCGGGAAGTCACAATAGTTTTAATACTGGCAATCTCTACCGCATTCTTCAATCCATGACTGTCGGTTGTATAGTTTAATAAAGCCGGTATTCTTCCTCTCAAAGATGCCCCGAATATCGCAGCGACCATAATAGTGGCATTGGGTAAAAGAAAACCAACCCGTTCCCCCTGACAGGTAAAACGCTGCAAAATACGGCTGGCGCCCAGTACTTTTTTAAGCAGACTGTTATAACTGTCTTCTTTAAAAGAAACATCTTCAATACAGGGCTTAAAACGACCAAATTGTTTTCGTGCAACCAGTAAAGATTCAAATATTGTTTCTTGCGGTCGGGTCGCCATTCGTGCACTCATCATTATTTCATGCAAACGCTCACCGGCTAAACGACGTCGTTGCTCCGAACCAGACGCATTCGGCATCGGCAATTGTGTCGCAGGCAGGATTTTCATTGTCACCTTCGGAAAAAGGTGAAGTTTGAAAATACCTTTTAATCGGCTGAATAGGGTTCTTTCTAATCCTTCAAAACGAACAGGAACCACAGCGGCTTCGGATATCGCCGCAATAAAAGCCGCCCCATCATAGATTTTCATCAAAGAACCGGTAACAGTAATTCTCCCCTCTGGAAAAACAACTATTGGCCGCCCCTTTTCTATTTCCTTAACCAACACCCTGACAGCCATTGGATTTATTGGGTCCAAAGGGACTATTTCAACATAGCGACTTACCAGTTTCATAAAACCACGATTTGCAATATTGGAATAGACAGCAAATACTGGCTTAACCGGCAAGAAAAGCGTCAGCAAAACACCATCAAGAAAAGAGACATGATTAGGCGTGATAAGGCATTTAGGGTGGTTAAATTGTTTAATATCTCCTTCTACTGTTAAACGAAACATTAAACGAAAAACAAGCCTTAGAAATTTAAACAACATATTCGTATCTCAACCCATTTGAAAAAATAAATAGAAGATACTATTTATTATTCGACACTGTAATAGTCTTATTTCTCTATAAAAAAATACTAAAATAGTGTCAGGAGACTATTCCAGAGAGCATAATTTCTTTCACATAAGTTGCAATTTTTTCCGGTGAAAGTTGCGCATTAATAATATGGTTCGCACATTCACAGTAGAGATTTTCTCTGGCGGCAAGCACTTCTTCCATTTCTTCAACAATAGATTTTCCCGTCAAACTAGGGCGTTGGGTACTTTCTGGTTGCTGCATTAATCGTTCAGCCAAAATGCTCGCTGAAGCTTGAAGATAAATCACCGTGCCATTTTGTCGCATATATTGGCGATTTGCAGTGGAAAGAATGATCCCTCCACCGGTAGAAATAACACGATTGCTTTGACTAACTTGTTGTAAAGCTTGGCTTTCTAATTGCCGAAATTGTTGCCACCCTTGCTGGTTAACAATATCCGCAATGGTCATGTTGCTGGTTTGTTGGATATAGTGATCAGTGTCAATAAATGTGTACGATAATTCATTGGCTAATAATTTTCCAACCGTCGTTTTTCCTGCCCCACGTGCACCTACAATAAACAATATTTGGTTCACTGCCTGATATCCTTGGTAAATTTCATCGTTAAAAATATATTAACGCCTATAGTAACCAGAACTTTACACTAACGTAAAATCAAAAGTTAATATATACGGTAAAAGCTACCCCAAAGCATGATCTTATCGAAACTTCAATATAACCAGATACGCTTCTGGGGTAACAGTAAACACATTATTTACGGATTAAATCATCCCCATAACCAATCCATTTATACGTAGTCAGCGCATCTAATCCCATTGGGCCGCGGGAATGCAGTTTCTGCGTACTAACGGCAACTTCCGCTCCCAAACCAAACTGGCCGCCATCAGTAAAGCGAGTGCTAGCATTCACATAAACCGCGGCAGAATCAACCTGACGAACAAAATAGTCAGCATTGTGCAAAGATTGAGTCAAAATAGCATCAGAATGGGACGTACCATAGGTACGAATATGATCAATTGCCTGCTCCATATCACTGACAATTTCCACATTCATATCCAGAGATAACCACTCATCACGGTAATCTGCTTCCGTAACATCCACGACCTTAGCCGGTCCATCCTTCAAAAAAGCCATTGCTGATTTACTCGCATGCAGAGTCACTCCCTGCGCTTTCATGTTCTTGCTCAATGCAGGCAGAAAATCAGCCGCAATCTTATGATGTACCAGCAAGGTTTCCAAAGCATTACAGGCACTCGGACGTTGCACTTTAGCGTTAGTGATTACAGTTAATGCCTTATCAAAATCAGCACTTTCATCGACAAAAGTATGACAAACACCAATTCCACCCGTAATAACTGGAATAGTCGATTGCTCGCGGCACAGCTTATGCAACCCTGCGCCACCACGTGGAATCAACATATCCACATAGCGATCCATTTTCAGTAGCTGAATGACTAACTCACGGTCCGGTTTATCTATCGCCTGCACGGCTGCGGTAGGTAATCCACTCTGTTCAAGTGCCTGCTGAATGACTTTCACTGTCGCTTGATTGGTGTTGTGAGTCTCTTTACCACCACGCAAAATAACCGCATTACCGGTTTTCAAACACAGAGATGCAACATCGATGGTGACATTAGGACGTGCTTCATAAATCACCCCAACCACGCCTAACGGTACACGGCGACGCTCCAACCTCAAGCCACTGTCAAGCAAACTGCCATCAATGACTTCCCCTACCGGGTCAGATAAACCGCACACCTGACGAACATCGTGAGCTATCGCCGTCAAACGCTCCGGCGTCAATAACAGACGATCCAACAATGCTTCGCTCATGCCCTGTTCGCGGGCCTGAATTATATCAAGCTGATTAGCTGCAAGAATGATTGCGCTTTCCTGCTCTAGCAAATCTGCAATACGGATTAATGCCTGATTTTTCTGTTTTGTACTTAGCTGTGCCAGTTGCCATGCAGCTTCCCTGGCAGCCTTTCCTATTTGTTCTAACATTATGAATCCTTAACTCACAATCATGTCGTCACGATGAACCGCAACAGCGCCATATTCATAACCGAGGATCTGGCTTATCTGCTGTGAATGGCGGCCTGCAATTAAACGTAGAGCATCACTGTTATAACGGCAAACACCATGCGCCAAATCCTTACCAGACAGGCTACGAATGCAGATAACTTCTCCACGGGAGAAATCACCTTTAATATTTTTAATCCCTTTCGGTAATAAAGAGCTGCCTTTTTCGCAGATTGCTGTTTCAGCACCATGATCTACAATAATTTCACCCGCCGGAGGTGCGCCAAAAATCCAACGCTTGCGATTTTCCATCGGGCTTTCCAACCCATGAAAGCGAGTACCTACTGAATTACCTTCAATGACATCAGAGATGACATCAGGTTTATTACCAGCGGCAATAATGACATCAATACCCGCGCGACCTGCAATCCCCGCCGCCTGAAGTTTAGTTGCCATTCCTCCCGTCCCTAAACCCGAAATGCTATCACCGGCAACCATACGTAATTCATCGCTGATGTCATAAACTTCCGGGATAAGTTTTGCGTCTGGATTGCTACGCGGATCAGCGGTATATAGCCCTTCAATATCCGTCAGCAATAGCAACTTATCCGCTCCCCCCAGAATTGCCGCCAGCGCAGATAAATTATCATTATCACCCACTTTAATTTCCGCCGTCGCAACCGCATCATTCTCATTAATTACGGGCACAATGCGATTATCGAGCAAAGCCTGTAAGGTATCTCTGGCATTTAAAAAACGTTCGCGATCTTCTAAATCTGCTCGGGTCAGTAACATTTGCCCAACATGAATACCATAAATAGAAAAAAGCTGCTCCCATAACTGAATCAACCGGCTCTGCCCGACCGCCGCCAGCAATTGCTTGGACGCAATCGTTGCCGGGAGATCCGGATAGCCCAAATGTTCCCTCCCTGCCGCAATAGCACCGGAAGTCACAATAATAATGCGATGACCTTTTTCATGCTGTTGAGCACATTGCCTTACCAGTTCTACAATATGAGCTCGATTCAGGCGACGAGAGCCGCCTGTCAGTACGCTCGTCCCCAGTTTCACAACCAATGTTTGGCTGCTATTCATCATATTTTTGCCATTAGATTTAAATTAAAAAAACAGTGCTCAGTTTTAACAGGAGAGAAGCATTATGCCAACAGGCATAATGCTAAATCGAAAAAATAGGAGCTTAGAACAAATCTATGCAGTAGACTTCATCCGAAAACACATGAAATCTTTATAAAATAAAGCAGTTAACAATCAACAAGTAATGGGAATTTCACTAACAGATTTTATTTTTCAACCATTGACTAATCTCCCGTAACGCCTTATTGAAACTGTTATAAACAGGCGTTGTCGGAATAGCCAGTAATTTACTATCCATTGATGACATTGCTATCAACTTAGACTCTTCTTTCGGGCTGAAAATATCATTCTGCCAGTAACCCGCTAGCATAGGAACGGAACAACGCCGACCTAGCAAACCTTGTTTTTTAAGAGAGTAACAACCGAGTTCGAGGCGAAATGCATTTTCATCCACATTATAGATACCCAATCTGCTAGCAAACATATCAAGGTGCATCGAAGGTGAATTTTGTTGACGTTCAACGCTATTGAACCACTCATGAACAATAGCGCCAAGAGTCGCAACGCCCTTGATACGTTTAGATTCCAGATAGGCCAATCGGACGGCAATATTGGCGCCAAAGCGAAAACCAAAGAGGCCAATTCTGGTGTGGTCAATCCAGGGAATTTCATCCAATTGATGGATTATTTGTTGATGGAGAATACAGGTATCCTGTGTCAGCTTAAGACGTGAAGAGTAACCAATCGAGGGCATATCCACAGTTAACATCGCAAACCCAAGCGGCGCCAGATAATCACGGAATAGCCGATAATAATCACTTTGCAAATTATCCAAACTGCCGCAAACCAAAATAGTTGGAGAAGGTCTTTGCAGTTGCTGAGGCAGATGAAGGAAACCGGTCACACAACCACCTTCCTTGAGTTTGAACTCGATTTTCCTCAACTGATAGTCAGAACAACGAGCCGCATTTTCATAGGCTTTATTGGCTAAAATAACGGCCTGCTGAGACAACTCATCACCCTTAAGATGGGGATAACCGGCGATGCTATACAAATTAGCCGCTTTCAACCAGAAATTGCCGGCTTCCGGGATCTGCTCTGCCTGCAACGCTTTCTGTTGCCACAACATCGCCTGATGTGACCACTCAAAAATCCAGTTACCTTTACGATAACCAATCACAGTATCCAGTAAATTATCATCACTGCGCTGCGCGTTTGTCATGGCAATCCGGCACAACACTTCTTCTATTTCAAACGGATCAATTCCTCGCCAAATCCACATCAGCCGGTTAATCATACGATACCAGCTACCATGACTATTACCATCCAATGTACTGTAATTACCCGCAATTAACCGAGGATGGCGATGCTTTACCAGCGTGGAAGTTTCCTGATGTTTTTGTCTTGGCTTAAAAAGTGATTCTGAAAGGTTCTGGTTTGCCATAACAAATGCTGACGTTATTTACCTTCACAAATTGGCGGAACGAACGCCACACCCATATCCCAGGGTTGTTCTATCCAAGTATCTTGAGGAATATCAACAATATAATCATCAACCAGAGGTCGGCCTGCCGGCTTTGCAAAGATAGTCACAAAATGGGCTTTGGGATACATTTCACGGATGGCTTGAGCGGTTCCTCCAGTATCAACCAAATCATCCACAACGATGAAACCTTCACCATCGCCTTCCGCTTTTTTCAGAACATGTAGTTCACGTTGATTATTATGGTCATAGCTGGAAATACAAACTGTATCTACATGACGAATACCCAATTCACGCGCTAAAAGCGCGCCAGGTACAAGACCACCGCGACTCACGGCAATGATGCCTTTCCACTGTTCGACTGGGAGTAAACGTTGCGCCAATTTGCGGGCATGTATTTGCAACATATCCCAGGTTACGACATATTTTTCGCTCATAAAAATTGATCCCGACAACTTAAGAATACTTTAGAAAAGCACCTCGCAAAAAAAGTTGCGCGAATTATAGTGACTTAGGTCGGTAAAAACTAGCGGAAACAGGGAATCGATGAATCGTATTATTCTTAACAAAAGTAAAGTGGTATTCTGAGTCCAATAACATCATGGCGTTAAGCGCTCATCATATAGAAACTATTTCTCATGTAGATCCCATCTTAATTGAGATGCAGTCATAGGAGATTCGTCGTGTCAGAACTATCACAATTATCCCCTCAACCTCTATGGGACATCTTTGCCAAAATCTGCTCTATTCCTCACCCTTCTTACCATGAAGAAGCGCTGGCAACCCACATTGTTCAATGGGCGCAAGAAAAAGAGTTGCATGTTGAACGAGATCAAGTCGGCAATATTCTGATCAGAAAGCCCGCCAGTAAAGGGTTGGAAAATCGTAAAGCGGTTGTTCTGCAAGCACATCTTGATATGGTGCCGCAGAAAAACAACGATACAGTGCACGATTTCACTAAAGATCCTATCCGTCCTTATATCGATGGTGAATGGGTTACTGCCCAGGGAACAACACTGGGGGCTGATAATGGTATTGGCCTGGCATCAGCGTTGGCTGTACTGGCTGATGACAATGTAAAACATGGCCCGCTAGAAGTTTTATTGACCATGACGGAAGAAGCCGGAATGGATGGCGCTTTTGGCCTGCAACCGGGCTGGCTTCAAGCTGATATCTTAATCAATACCGATTCAGAAGAAGAAGGGGAAATCTACATGGGTTGTGCTGGAGGTATCGATTTTACCACCACTTTAGCATTAACTCGTGAAGCTGTTCCGGCTCACTACAAAACACTAAAACTGATCATCAAAGGTTTAAAAGGCGGGCATTCCGGTTGTGATATTCATGTAGGGCTAGGTAATACCAACAAACTACTGGCACGCTTCCTTGCCGCCCATACTCAGGAATTGGGGCTAAAACTGCTCGACTTCCAGGGCGGTACGCTGCGTAATGCCATTCCTCGTGAAGGCCATGTTATTGTTGCTATCCCTGCCGATAAAGCAACGCAGCTTACCCAATTGAAAGATAAGTACTTGGATATACTGAAAAATGAGTATGCCATCGTTGAGAAAAATCTGACTGTATTACTGGAAGAGGTCGAAACCGAGATTCAGGCATTAACTGATGATTGCCAAAACCGTTTTATCTCATTGCTAAACAGTACTCCCAATGGTGTTATCCGTATGAGTGATGTCATCAAAGGCGTAGTAGAAACCTCGCTAAACGTGGGCGTTGTGGCGATGGAACAAGATAAGGTAAATATCATTTGCTTAATCCGTTCGCTTATCGACAGCGGCAAGTCCTATATCATAGGAATGCTCTCTTCGCTGGCTAAACTGTCAAATGCTGAGATTTACGCTAAAGGGGATTATCCCGGCTGGCAGCCAGATGCAAGTTCTCCGGTAATGCACTTAGTACGTGAAACTTATCAACAGTTATTCGATAAAATACCTAATATTATGGTGATCCACGCCGGGTTGGAATGTGGTCTATTCAAGAAACCTTATCCTGATATGGATATGGTATCTATCGGGCCAACCATTACGGGCGCTCACTCTCCTGACGAACAAGTGCATATCAAGAGCGTCGGGCAATATTGGCAACTGCTCACTGCAATTCTGAAAGCCATTCCTGAAAAGGCTTAATCAGCTCTCCCCTGCTTCGATATGATTGCAGGGGGATTACCATTCAAGCAAAAGTTGCCGCTCAATTTCTGGGTCCTGCAACGTCACGTGCAAACCCACTAAACGAACGCCACGCCCTTCCCGGCGAGATGTCCATGTTTTCTGAGCCAATTGCAGTAAATCCTGCTTATCCAATAGTGGATGAACATGCTCCTGAGTGGTTAGTTGAAAATCATCAAATTTCAGTTTAATCCCCTGACGGGCAATTCGCAGATCAGGTTTAACGTTACTCAACCGTTTTTCTAATTCGAGATATAAACTTTCTATCAGTTCAGTGCACTGTTCCCAATGATGAATATCTCTCGCAAGTGTCCGCTCCACACCAATTGATTTTCGCAGACGGTCTGGATTCACCAATCGTTGATCAATACCGTGACAACGATCCCAAAGTATCTGACCAAATTTCCCCAACTGTTTTACCAAAACAATAACGTCATATTTTTGTACATCAGAACAAGTTTCCAGCCCCATATTAGCCAGCCGTTGCACCATGACTTTGCCAACCCCCGGAATTTTTCGCAAAGGTAAAACCTTAACAAAATCAGCCACTCGTTCAGGAGGAATGACATACTGCCCATTCGGTTTATTAATATCAGAAGCGATTTTTGCCAAAAATTTCACCGATGCAATACCGGCTGATGCCGTCAATTGTAATTCATCAAAAATGGCTTTACGGATCTCCTGTGCGATAAGAGTAGCAGACCCATAACAATGATGACTATCAGTGACATCCAAATAAGCTTCATCCAATGACAGAGGCTCTATCCACTCAGTATAACGAGAAAATATCTGATGGATATGCCGGGAAACTTCCCTATACAGCGCCATACGCCCCGGAAGAACTTTAAGCTGAGGACAGAGTTTCAGCGCCATTGCAGTAGACATTGCACTACGTACCCCAAAACGACGAGCAAGATAATTAGCGGTACTAATAACACCCCGCTTGTCTGCGCTGCCGCCCACAGCAATGGGAATATGGCGAAGTGACGGATCATCACGCATTTCAATAGCTGCGTAGAAACAATCCAAATCAATATGAACAATCTTTCGCATTCTGCTTTAGCCTATCAATAATAACTGTATAAACATACATAAAAATAGACTCAAGAGCAATCTAGCAACAACTTTGAAAATATCTTGAGCAATAAAATAATTAATTAATACCGTTATTAACTTTTCCCTGCCCGATTCCTTGCGTTAAGTGACCTATCCTGTAAGTGCGACTTTTCTATTTAACGACATTCCAAGGATGCTTATAACAATGAAAAATAGCGGGAAACCACAAAAAACCTCAGCTACAGCGACTACACAGCCAATTAATCGCACCCTTCATTATGCTTTATCGAGCATAATTATGCTGAGTACTGGCCTGCCAGGTTATCTGGCGGCGCAGGAAAATGAAGAGCAAAAAGCAAAAGAAAAACCGGAAAAATCAGAGAAAGTCATTACACTTTCTACACTTTCTGTTATTGGCGGGTTGAATAACAGCGTCAGTGCTGGAAACTCGGTATTGAAAAAAGAGGATATTGAACGTACCCAGGCAGATAATATTGCCGAGCTGCTCGATCAACTTCCCGGCGTTTCCATGTCAGGATCGCCTCGTCCGGGCGGCCAAACTCTGAATATCTGGGGAATGGGTGATACCGAAGATGTTAAAGTCACCTTAGATGACGCACCGAAAGGCTTCGAGAAATATCGGCAAGGCTCTATCTTTATTGAACCCGAATTAATCAAACGAGTCGATGTCGATAAAGGCCCACATAATCTACTTGATGGTAATGGCGGATTTGGCGGAACAGTTAAAGTTGTCACCAAAGATGCCAGTGATTTATTACAACCGGGAGAAGATTTTGGCGGATTGCTGAAATACAGTTATCACACCAATGACCGCCAAAATATTTATAGCAGCGCAGTTTATGGCCGGACAATAGAAGGCTTCGCTGACGGCCTGTTATATATGAGCAAACGAGATGGCGGCAATATTAAACGACCGGATGGCACCCGCTTTGCATTCTCTAAAAGTGATCAGGCATCCTATTTACTGAAAACGAATTTTTACCTGAACGATGCTAATACATTGACACTTTCTGCGATGCGTTCTGATTCTGATGGCTGGCAGCCGTGGGCAGCAAAACGTGATGAAATAGCCGTTCCGTCAGAAGCCGACGTTGAAAAATATGGTTGGAATGAAGCCTGGCGCCGGAAGTTGGTTTATCGTGATCAAACAGACCAAAATTACACAGCTAAATGGAATATTGCACCGGAAGATAATCCATTACTTAATCTGACAGCAACTTATGCTTATTCCAAAACCGAACAACATGATAAACGCTCTAAAAAAGCCCACAGCGGTTTTCTTGGCTCATTGGGAAATGAAAGCTGGATCGACTATGTGGATAACCTAGTAGATATAAATAATGAAAGTACTTTTATAACCGGACCGATAGAACACACATTATTAGCTGGAGTTCGTTGGCATAAAAATCAACGTAATACCCTTATCCATGATAGAAGTAAAGACAAAAAACCTGAATATAATCATGGCTATTTTCAGCCAACTTATATGCCTTCAGGCGAGCAAAAAACGAATAGTTTCTATTTGCAGGATACAATAGTTATAGGCAGTGTTACTGTGACGCCCGGTGTTCGCTATGACCATATCACCAATATTGGCAAACCCAATATCGCGGCAATCTACAATGATAACTCACCAAATGTAGGTCATGATTACCGCAATGTCACCTATACCGGCTGGTCTCCTCATTTTGGCATTATGTGGAAAGCAACACAAAACCTGTCACTATTCTCAGATATCAGCCGAACATGGCGCGCTCCGTTGGTGGATGAACAGTATGAAATGCAATATGCCAAGGCAAGTGTCACTGCCACCAGCCGTAACTTGGATGTAGAAAGAATAACTGGTTTACGCTTCGGTGCGATTCTGAATTTCAATAACCTGCTGGCGGACCAAGATAGTTTACAAATCCGTACGACATTATTCCGTAATAGAGGCAAGGATGAAATATTTACCCGTCGCGGAATAGTGTGTAAATCACCGGATTGTGAAAAGCCTTTATCCAACTACCGTAATTTACCGGGATATACCATTCAAGGACTGGAAATCGAGACTTTCTACGACAGCAATTCCTTATTCGGAAAACTTTCTTATTCGACTATCCGTGGTCAGAGAGATGCTTCACCTCGCGATCCGTGGGGCAATAAAACTTGGATTGCGGAAACTCCACCAACCTCCGCCCGCGCCATGTTAGGCACGAAAGTCCCTCAATGGCAGATGGCAATAGGCTGGACCGGAGATTTTGTCCGTAAACAAGACAGATCGCCTAAAGATGGAGATCCAATGGCAACACTCTGGTCAATACCCAAAAGCAAAGGTTACGCATTGCATGGCTTATTCGCCAGTTGGCAACCTACTTTCTGGCAAGGTTTTGAAGCTCGTGTCACGGTAAATAACCTGTTTAATCGGGATTATTACCCATATCTCAGTGAATCGGTTTCCGGGATTGGGCGTAACATTAAATTCAGCGTCTCGCAGAAGTTCTAATATCCCACTTAAAAGTTCCCTCTATATATGAGGGAACTCACTTAAGATCAACAGCTTGACAGATGCCCCTCATATGAAAATAACAATCATTATCATTTGTCTAAGTTATTGGAAATCATAATGGCAGCCCAGAAAGCCATACCTAAAATTAATCGTTCCGCTCAACAATTTTACTTTGAACACCATGACTGGCTATACAACTGGCTACGCCAAAAAGTCCCTTGCCCCTGCCATACGAAAGATCTCACTCAGGACACTTTCCTGAACGTTCTATCAAGTTCAAATTTGTCAGATATCCGCCAACCACGGCCTTTTCTGGCGACCGTAGCTCGCAGCCTGGTTGCTAACTATTACCGCCGAAGAAAGACCGAAAAGAACTATCTGGAATACATGAACTCGGCACCAGAAATAACTATGCCTTCTGCTGAAAGCAGAATCGCCACATTTGAACAGCTTGAAAAACTTGAGATCACTCTTGATAAATTGCCAGTTCAAGTAAAAAGCGCTTTTTTGCTGGCACAGCTACAGGGTCTGCATTATAGCGAAATCGCTGATCAACTTCAGGTTTCTTCCAACTCAGAAAGCAGTATTTGCAACGAACACATAACAAATGTAAAAAAATTCAAATTCTCACTTAAAATCCAAAAAACCGTGTTACATTCAAAATTGATTTCACAATGAAATCATTAATAAAGTTAATAATTTCAATTTAACTATACTTGGATATTATGGAGAAAACGATGCGACACGGAATTACCGCTGCAATCCTACTTTGCTGCTCTGCCAGCACTTTCGCAACAACACCACAAATTATCGCTCATCGTGCTGGTACCAGTGATGCACCTGAAAATACCGAGTACGCCATTTCCAAATCCTTAGAGAATAAAGCAGATGCTATTTGGATCACTGTTCAGCTTTCAAAGGATGGTATTCCAGTACTCTATCGTCCATCAGACCTGAATAGCTTGACCAATAAAAGTGGACTCATTTCTGCTTATAAAGCAAGCCAATTGGCTAAGTTTGATGCCGGTTACAAATTTGGCTCTGATGGTCATCATCCATTCCGTAATAAAGGATTAAGTATTCCAACATTAGAACAAGTCTTAAAAAAATATCCCGATACTTTCTTCTATATTGATCTTAAATCGCCAGATGCAGATCCAGCACAACAAGCCAAAGCGCTTGAAAAAGTACTGACCAAACAAAAAGCGCTTGCCCGTACCCGCTTCTATTCCACTAACGAGACTTACCTGAACGCATTACCGGCAACAATTCAGCGTTTTGAAAGCCGTGATAAAACCCGCACTATGCTGGCAAATATCACAATGGCTCACCAATGCGATATCCCTGCAAATACCGACACCGCTCGCTGGTATGGTTTGGAAATGCGTCGTAACGTCGAAGTTGTTGAGAAATATACTCTTGGTGAAGCACGTTCCAAATCAGTATTGTCATGGGATAAGGAAGCAATGGAGTGTTTCCGTGCTAATGGCGGAGCTAACATCATTTTATTTGGCATTAAAACTGAGGAAGATTTCAAACAAGCTAAAGAGCTTGGCGCCGATGGTGTGCTGGTGGATTCTCCCAAGCTGTTCAGTACCTTCAAAGCAAAATAAAAATTGGGGGTTCCCAGAAAAAGACTCCTCAGTAATCATTTTGGAGGAACACTTTCCCCCATACAGACAAAACAAGGCAAAACCCGCATTCTTATGCGGGTTTTTTCCACTGAATCGCATTTTCCAAGCCCAAGATAAGATTTTTAATAATCAATCTCCAATTTCTTTAAGCGTGAGATCAATGTCGTTGGGTTCATTCCCAATAATTTTGCTGCGCCATCATCACCAAAAATTTTCCCTTTGCATTGTTTAACAGCAAGAGAGAGATTTTTAATCTCCAAATCTTTCAGTTGCTGCATGGTCAGCACGACTTCAATTTGTTGAAGTTTATTGTGAATATTCTGATGCGTAGTTTCATTTTGTTGTTGATCTTGTTCTAGCAAATATCTAAAGGAAACAGTGCCTTGTTTCGCTATAATTAGCGCGCGTTCAATGACATTTTGCAATTCACGAATATTGCCAGGCCAGTCATATTGCTGTAGTTCTAAAATATGCCTTTGTGAAAATGGCAGATAATTAATTTTACGCTTGTCACAAATCAACTTAGCAAAATGCGTAACCAAAAGTGGAATATCTTCTTTACGGTCACGTAAAGCTGGTGAACAAATCGGGAATACATTTAAACGGAAATAGAGGTCTTCACGAAAGCGCTTGTGTTTAACTTCTTCTTTTAAATTGCGGTTGGTGGCAGCAATAATCCGCACATTCACATGTCGCGTTTTTTCTTCGCCAACCCGCTCAAAGGTTCCTTCCTGCAATACACGCAGCAGTTTACTTTGTAGCTCGATAGGAATTTCGCCAATTTCGTCTAAAAACAGTGTACCCTGATCTGCCAATTCAAAACGTCCGGCACGGTCACGCACAGCCCCAGTAAATGCACCTTTGACATGTCCGAAAAATTCACTTTCAAACAGTTCCGAAGGAATGGCGGCACAATTGACTCGAATAAGTGGTTGCTGTTGACGGTGACTGGATTGGTGAATAGCACGAGCAATCAGCTCTTTGCCTGTACCTGATTCACCATAAATCATCACATTGGCATCAGTTGGGGCGACCACCTTGATTTTTTCAATAATCTGTAAAATGGATGCACTACTGCCAATAATTTCATCATATTGATTTTCATGTAAAATTTCCTCTTGCAGATATTCATTTTGCTGTTCGAGCCGGCTTTTTAAATCTTGTAACTCTTCAAGAGCATGGGTTAATTGCTTTTCGGTATTCAGCCGATCGGTAATATCGCGAAACACCACTACCGCGCCAATAATTTCACTGTCACGAATCACCGGAGTACTGGTAAATTCCACCGGAAAGCAACTGCCGTCACGACGCCAAAAAATTTCCTGAACCCCCTCATGCACAATACCGTCATGCACCGCTGCATAAATCGGGCACTCTTCTTCAGGATAGGGGTCGCCATTTTCATGGGTATGGTGATGAATCTTATGGATATTATCATTCAATACATCTTCAGGTTGCAGCCCCAACATTTTAGCCCCGACAGGGTTAATAAAAGTACACAAGCCTTGTTTGTTAATACTGTAAATACCGTCACCGACTGAACTCAGCAATAAATGCTTGCCTGTGTCGGAGTCAATAAGTAGCTCTTGTAAGGCTTGCGATTCTTTTAAACCTGTACAAATGGCTTTATTGGTATTTTTATTGAGTTGGCGCAGTTCTAAATCTTTGACATCCACCAGCGACCATATCAGCAAGGTTTTATTTTTATAGGGCAATGAAACAGAAGTAATATCCAATTGGATTTTTTCACCATTTTTATCAAAGATATACAGCTCATTGTTCCAAGCCCACCCTTTCGCCAAAGCGCCTTCAGTAAATGCCACAAGATACGGCAGTTGTCTGAAATGACCAAAAATGGAAGTCACCGTTTTTTGAATAATTTCATGACGTTCATATTGTAATAATCGGGTGGCGCTAATATTCACATCAATAAACTGGTTTTGATGTGGGTCCAATACAATTAATGCCTGTGACGTGTGTTCAAATACCAACGGGCGAGTCGAGTCTTCATAAACTACCCAGTCTGAGATAAAGTCAGTCGTATTCATACTATACCCGTCATCTTTCAAGTTGCCTCTTTGTTGGCTGCACTCGCTCACCCCGGTCACATAGTTTGCTATGCTCCCGGGGATTCACTCCCTTGCCGTCGCGATGCATCTTTAAATCCATAGGGTATATGAAGTTTCATAATTTAAGCTATGAAATTTCATAATACTACGAAAAATCCTAATTCCCTAGTAGTTCGAATTATCTCCATGAAAAATATTTTTATAAAAATTAAATGATATTTTTCAATGTGATAAGAATTAACTTCCGCTCCAAAATATAACTTGGCACAGCTCTCGCATTAATACAGTCAGACTAGACTACATGTTGGTTCATTCCCAAATAACATTGAACTAGGAGTTGGTTATGCCAAACATTGATATCGAACAATATAAAGACGGCGATTTTCTTGTCGATTATGAAGAAAAAGTGTTTGAGGACGTCAAAGCCCAGCCAAGTGAAAAGGCATTGGTGACTTTCCATACCGTTGCATTTGAAGGATCAATTGGCTTGGTCAATGTGTTACAGGCAAAACGTCTGTTGCGCAAAGGCTTTGAAACCAAAATCTTGCTTTACGGCCCAGGCGTGCAATTGGGTGTACAACGCGGTTTTCCAACTTTAGGGGCAGAAGCTTTTCCGGGTCATCTGGCCGTCAATAATCAGTTGAAAGCCTTTATGGCAGAAGGCGGCGAAGTCTATGCCTGCCGCTTTGCGTTGCAAGCGTTATATGGGCAAACCGAAAAAGCGCTTATTCCGGGCATTCGGCCAATTAATCCATTGGATGTAATGGATTTAAGACTGCTGATGCGTCGTGACAATGCCTTAATCATTGATACCTGGACTGCCTAAGTAAACATAAACTATAAGGGGATAAGGTTATGAACCGAATAATTAAAGCTGCCGCTGTGCAATGTAGTCCAGTGCTTTATAGTCAAACCGCAACGGTAAAAAAAATCTGTGACATTATTTTAGAGCTTGGAAAACAAGGAGTGCAATTTGCAGTCTTTCCTGAAACCGTCGTGCCTTATTACCCTTATTTCTCCTTTGTACAACCGCCATTTGCTATGGGTAAAGAACATTTAAAGCTGTTGAATGAATCGGTGGTTGTCCCTTCCGAAGCAACTTTAGCGATTGGTCAAGCCTGCCTTGAAGCCAACATGGTGGTGTCGATTGGCATTAATGAACGCGCGGGCAGTACGATTTATAACGCGCAACTGTTATTTAATGCCGACGGTTCAATCATTCAGCATCGCCGCAAAATTACCCCAACTTACCATGAACGAATGGTGTGGGGACAAGGCGACGGCAGTGGTTTACGCGCCATTAACTCTGCGGTGGGGCGTATTGGCTCGCTGGCATGTTGGGAACATTACAACCCATTGGCGCGTTTTGCCTTGATGGCTGATGGTGAGCAAATTCATGCGGCCATGTTTCCCGGTTCGTTGGTAGGGCAAGTCTTTGCCGATCAAATCCGCGCAACCATTCAACACCATGCTTTAGAGTCTGGCTGCTTTGTGGTCAATGCCACCGCATGGCTGCATCCCGAACAACAACAGCAAATTATGCAGGATACCGGCTGTAATATCGGTCCAATTTCAGGAGGATGTTTTGCCGCCATCGTTTCTCCCGAAGGCAAACTCCTGGCTGAACCGATCACACAAGGTGAAGGTTATTGCATTGCCGATCTGGACTTTAGCCTTATTGATAAACGCAAACGCATGATGGATTCGATTGGACATTACAGCCGACCTGAATTACTCAGCTTATTGATTGATCGTCGTCCAACACACGTATTACATGAACTGAAAGTTGAAACATCAACTCAAAGTCATCTCGAAAAGCTCTCAAAGTTTAATGAAGAACATGCCGAAACCGTATTGATGTAAACCCGATCGATAGGGGGTTAAAGATGTCTGCAACACAACTATTAACCAATTTGCAATTATTAACCGACTTGCAATGTAATGGTCTGAACTGGGAAGGCGATTTTGGCTTGTCCCGTAAAGGCGGCGCAGGGCCAAGCGATCATAAGGCACTGAGCCTTGACGGGCAGACCATGATGATTCCTGTGCTGAACCTTGCAGCACAGGATTCTCCCTACACCGCAAAGCCTGAACCGCACTCTGACAAGGTGATTGTCTTTAAAAACCGGATTCCTGTAGCAACCTTAACTGCGCCTGCACGACCACGTTTTTATGATTTAAAAACCGCCGAAGGCATTGCCTACGAACAAATTGCGACCTTACATAGCCGTGATGTATTGGCGACAACGGTGTTACAGCATTGCATTCGTATGAAGGACAAGGCAACTGCCTGCCAATTTTGCTCGATTGATCAGTCTCTAAAAGAGGGTCGAACCTTGCCCCGTAAACGCCCGGAACAATTGGCTGAGGTGGCGAAAGCAGCCGTTGAACTGGATGGCGTCAAGCAAATGGTAATCACCACAGGTACGCCAAACACGGGAGATCGCGGCGCCAAAATTTTATATGACTCAGTTAAAGCGATTAAGGCGCAAGTAGATTTGCCGATACAGGTACAGTGCGAACCACCCGATGATTTTGTCTGGTTTCAACGTCTAAAAGATGCAGGCGCGGTGTCGATCGGCATGCACCTTGAGGCGGTAAGCGAACGTGTACGACAGAAAATTATGCCGGGCAAAGCCGAAGTATCGTTGGAAAAATATTTTGCGGCATTTGAGGCAGCCGTTAAGGTGTTCGGTCGAGGACAGGTCAGTACTTACATTTTGGCAGGTTTGGGCGATACCGAACGGGAAATCGTGGAGATGACCGCCAAACTGACTGAAATTGGGGTATATCCATTCGTGGTACCGTTTGTACCGATTCGAGGCACGCCATTAGAGCATCACCCTAAACCTGATCAAACTTTTATGCAGTCGCTCTATCCGAAAATCGGACAACAACTCAAACAACATGGTTTGAACTCCGAAAATACCCAAGCAGGCTGTGCCAAATGTGGCGCTTGCTCTTCGCTGAAAGCGTATGAATAAGGAGAATGTGATATGGAACTTTCTCACTATCCTTGGCTGCTTGAGCAGAATGAAGGGCTAAAACAATTTGTTAGCGACGACATTGCCATCAAAATTGTGTCGGAAGATTGGGAGCGTCGCCAATATTATCGTTTGCGTGAAATGACCTTTCGCGATGAACAGAAAATCTTACAAGAAGATCGTGACGAATACGATGTTAAAGCATTAGGCATTGTTGCCATTGAGAAAATGTTTGGTGAGCATGATCGAGTGATTGGCGCGGTACGGATTTTCCCGGATGGCGAACAGACATGGTATGGCGGGCGTTTATGCGTAGAACCTTTATATCGACGTCGCCATATCATTGGTAAAGCGTTAATCAATACTGCGGTATCGACCGCCAAGAACTTGGGATGCCGTACTTTTTTAGCCACCGTGCAAAGTCAAAATGAACACTATTTCCAAAGGTTGTGTTGGGATAGTTTACGTCAGTTGACCATTGCCAACATTCCACATGTGCTGATGCAGGCACAGATTGAAAACTATCCATTACCGCATGTCCCGATGCAAGCCTATATGCAAAAGGAGACGCAATGATGGAACTCAATCAATTACTCGAAATGTTAAAACATACGCCTGCTATGCAGTCCAAACAGGCGATTGCTCACCATGTTTCAATTAACACAACTTGCCATGTGGATTCATTGGATAGCTTATATGCCTATCCCGGAGATGACACGGCGGCAGTGCCGCTAAATGGTCAATATGTATTACACGCCTGTGAAGGCATGTTACCCAGTTTTGTTGCCGATCATCCTTATTTTGCCGGATGGTCAGCGGTCATGGCGAATATTAGTGATATTGCCGCAATGGGTGGTCGGGCATTATCAGTGGTGAATAGCTTTTGGCATACCAGTAGCGAAAGTGCCCAGTTGTTAATGCAAGGTATACAGGATGCTTGTAACGCTTATGGTGTGCTATTGGTCGGTGGGCATACCAATCTTGGCGCAGTTTATCAGCCCACTTTATCAGTTGCGATTCAAGGCATAGCGCGAAAACTACTCTCGGTGTTGCATGTCAAACCACAACAAAAAATTCTGATTGCTTTAAATCTAAAAGGGCAATTCCACCCCAATACCACTTATTGGAAATGCTTTGAGCGTGTGCCTGACCGCATTTTACAGTCACAAATTGCCTTGTTGCCGCAATTGGCGGAGACAAATCTGGCTCACGCCGCCCGTGATATTAGCAATGCCGGTATTCTAGGCAGTTTGTTGATGCTACTCGAAGCGACAGCATCGGGGGCGCAGATCAACTTAGATGCCATTCCTAAACCTGATGATGTGGACTGGTTTAAATGGCTACAAATCTTCCCCAGTTTTGGTTTTTTACTGACTGCCGATGCAAATGAATGTGAAGCAATAATCGAACTGTTTCACCGTCAAGGCATTGCCTGCGCGGTGATTGGTGAAACCAATGCCTGTGGCGTGGTTGCCGTGCAACAACAAAAGCGGCACGGCATATTTTGGGATTTTAACCGCCAAATATTCACCGGTTTTTGTTATGCCGATGCTTTAAAAAAGTTACAGGCTCAATCCATACAGATTAAACCTAAAAGTCAGCAGGAGTCGATGTTATGCCCAGTGTGAATTTTACTGTGAAATGGCCTAATGGGGAGCTGATTCAATATTACTCACCCTCAACAGTGATTTATGAATACCTGTCCATTGGTCAACGTTACCCAAGCACGGAGTTCTTACATCAAGTTGAAAATGGTCTGCATGCCGCATCGGAAAGGGTACGGGCGCGTTATGGCTTTTTCTGTAGTTCGGCCGTGGACAATCTGGCGATTATCAAACGCCAAGCCAAATTCTTCGGGCTAAATCCAGAAGATCAAATTGAAGTTATTGAAATGACGAATCAATGAGAGGGATATCCCATGTTAAGTATCCAAAATCAAATGTTACAGCCAAATTACGATGTGGTCATTGTTGGTGGTGGTCAGGCAGGTTTATGTATCAGTCACTATTTGCAAAAAGCAGGCATTAACCATGTGGTATTGGAAAAAGAATCCGAATTAACCCATAGCTGGCGTCATAAACGTTGGGACAATTTTACCCTGGTGACACCGAACTGGCAGTGTCTATTGCCTGAACATCCTTATCAAGGGAAAGATCCTGACGGCTTTATGAAAAAGCCTGAAATTGTGGCATATCTTGACGAATTTATTGAAAAAACTAATCCTCCCGCTATTTTAAATATTCAGGTAGAACATGTGAAAAAAGTGGCGGCACATGAGTTTGTCATTAAAACCAATCACGGTATAACCACAGCCAAACAGCTTGTCGTCGCAGCAGGAGGATATCACACCCCGATTTACCCAAAATTAAGCGTTGCCTTGCCTAAACATGTGAAAGTGATGCATTCGGAAGAATATTTAAATGCAGACCAACTGCCAGAAGGTGCTGTATTGGTCGTTGGGTCAGGACAATCCGGTGCACAGATTGCCGAAGATTTACATCTGGCAGGCAAAAAAGTCTATTTATCGACCGGCAATGCACCACGTTGCGCTCGCTTCTATCGCGGTAAAGATGTGGTGAAATGGCTGTTTGATATGGGGTATTACGAAACTACCGTCGAAAATCATCGCTATAGTGAAGAAGTGCGTAACAGCACCAACCACTATGTCACAGGGCGTGACGGCGGGCGTGACATTGACCTGCGTAAATTTGCCTTAGAAGGTATGCAACTGTTCGGACATTTTGACGACTTTAAAGAGGGTCAATTCTGGTTTAGACCAAATTTATCGGAAAACCTGAACCTTGCCGATACCACTTATAATCGCATTAATGCCTCGATTGATGAGTATTTGGAGAAAAACAATATTGCAACCGACGAACCAGCATCGGTATATCAACCTGTTTGGCAGCCTGAGCAGGAAATCACGCACATTGACTTAGTAAAAGAAAATATCACCTCAGTGATTTGGTGTATTGGTTTTAAACCAGATTATTCATGGATTGATTTAGATATTTTTCAAGCCAATGGTTATCCAAAACATAACCGTGGTATTACCATCGATCCAGATGTCACATTTATTGGTTTGCCGTGGTTATATACATGGGGTTCTGGACGTTTTCTCGGGATCGATCAGGATGCCGCCTATGTGGTACAGCATATTGGGCAACAAATAAGTCAGCAAAATATGCATATGTTATCTACTTTAATTAAAGGTGATAAATCTGCAATCAAAGATAAAAGAATATCTCAAATGTGAAATTCCTAACTTCGCCTGACAGAATATTTTTAAACGCTTATTTTTTTAATAAAGAGTCTGGTTGCAAAAACGGGGGTGACCATAGATTTTTACGGAGAGCATAAAAAACCTTGGGGCATTTATGTGGTAAAGCAGCTAAAGAAGCCACTTTAACGTATAAGTATTGGGCCGATAATGGGTAATAGTCCGGTTGAATTGCCCACTTTACCGCTAAATAACTCAAGTGCCCCAGACTTTTTTATGCTCTCCCCTAGTTGCTGAGTATACCATTTCTGGTATACTGAATTCACACAATACCAGAAAAGGTATAAACAGGATGGAGCAACAAAGTGAAAAGCTGCTAGTGTGGATAGGCAGCAGCAAGAAGGACTTGCTGAACTTGCCGAAGGACGTGCAGCGCTTCTTTGGCTTTGCCCTAGACTTCGCGCAGCGTGGCGAAAAGCATGATGCTGTGAAGGTGATGAAAGGGTTTGGTGGTGCCGGCGTTCTGGAAGTGTTGGAGGACGACATAGGTGGTACCTACCGAGCGGTGTATACGGTGAAATTTGACGAAGCGGTCTTTGTGCTACATGCCTTTCAGAAGAAGAGTAAGCACGGCATAGCGACGCCGAAAGAAGATATGGACATCATCCGTAATCGACTGAAAGTGGCCGCTGTGATGGCCCAGGAGATGAAAAATGAAAGAGAAAACCATTAATGGCGTAGCGGTTGAAATCAGCTCCGGCAACGTGTTTGCCGATCTGGGTTTCCGTGATGCCGAAAAGCACAAAATTAAATCCGGCTTGGCCTTTGAGATCATCAAATCTATCAAGCGTCTGGGGCTGACACAAACTACTGCTGGCGAACGTATTGGGATCAGCCAGGCAAAAGTATCCCACCTGTTCCGGGGCGATTTTTCCAACCTGTCAGAACGTAAGATGATGGAGTGTCTGAATCGGCTGGGGTGTGACATCGAGATCACTGTCAAGCCGACTACTGCCCAAACCGGGCATTTAATTTTGGCACATAGCGGGTAAGGTAAATTTGCCCATCTCTGATTAGCGGTGGGTAAAGACCAAACACATTGAAAGTTATAGAGAGCATAAAAAACCTTGGGGCATTTATGTGGTAAAGCAGCTAAAGAAGCCACTTTAACGTATAAGTATTCATGGGCCGATAATGGGTAATAGTCCGGTTGAATTGCCCACTTTACCGCTAAATAACTCAAGTGCCCCAGACTTTTTTATGCTCTCATTTTTACGCTCTCCTGTGGAAGAACCCCCAAATTTGACGATCAATTTAATCGAGGATCTAAAATATCTATTACTTTAGCTAAGACTTCATCAACGCTCCACATAAGCATCCATCACAGGCTGACGATGATCCTTATTACCTGTCAAACTTAATGAGGTTCCTGTCATACCGTGAAAACCATTGGTAAAAGCAACGACTCGACAGCGTTGGGTTACTTTACGTGCAAGCTTAATCGCCGATTCAACAACACTGCTACCAGTCGGTGAAGTAAACTGTAGTTTATAGGTCAACTCTCTGGGTACCAGAATGTTTTCTTGAAAAGCGGTGATAAAGTCTTTTTTCGCTTTAGTGTGCAAATCCAATGCACCTTGAATACCATCTTCATTGATGTACTGAAATACAGCCAGTTTTAGTGCGTAATGGTTATGCCCATAATTCAACGCCCCTGCACAACTGAGAAAATCAAGATATGGCGAGCCATCTGTTTAAGTTCTCCTCTAAACGTTTTCTGAATGAGGCTAATGTAAGTCACTCGTAGATTAGACTTCTGCGTTTACAGCAACTAAAAACTGTGGAATCAAGTACCAAAAAATTAACTATCCAACGATAATTAAATAATCTGCCCGGATAAAAAAGCCATGTCTTCTATCTTTTCACTAAGCCGTTCGGCCAACGCTAAAGCGAATCCCGTGCCATAGCGTCTTTCATCTGCTGTCACATTTATTAAAATACCTTCTCCTTTCAAATCATTTATCAACTCAACCCTAATCGGTAAGCTGGTATGGTCACGCACATCTTCATTAGTATTCACCAACCCTCGTTCTAATAACTCATTGCGAGAATGAAAATGAACGTAGCTAAACGTAGCCTCGAAGGGTGGCCCTCCTAACAGAGTTTGTATTTCTGAATATGGAAAACGTCTAAAAGGCAATATTTCTTTTTCAGCATCGAAAGCCTGTCTTGCCAGCACCTGCCAGTTATTGGCAAAGTCAAGATTCAACTTTATCGGAATATGATTAAGGAACAGTCCAAGAGTCAAATCCGCGCCTTCCCTCTCAGGTCTACCGTTAACAGACATCCCTGCGACAAAACCAATATCTTGTAACTGATGGGCTGTTGTCAGATAGAAACTAGCAAAAAACATACTTTTTAACGGAATGCCCCAATCTGATACATTTTTTAGCAATTGCTTCACTGTTCGTTCCGGCAAGACCGATACTGCTTTCCTATGATCAGTATCTTGATATCTATCCGTTTTTCCTTTAGCTAAATATTGACTAAAAAACTGTTTCGCCTTGTCGTTACTTAGCGCTTCACGCTCAAGTTTGACAAACTCTGACAATGGTGCTGGTTGCTCCAATAAAACAGACTCGCCAGCTAAATTGGATTGATACAATCTCAAAAGCTCAAGGATAAAAACAGACTCACTCCAACCATCAAGGATCGCATGATGAAAGGCATAAGCTAACCGAAATTGCCCTTCATTCAATGTCGCCGCATGTACCCTCATTAAAGGAGCCTCTTCAGGATCAAATGGTCGGCTTAACTCAACCATTACCTTTTCGTGACGTGCAGCCAACTGTTCATCATCAAGATTTGTGTAGTTTTCCACTATAAGTGGCAATGATGGTAGTGATTCAACCAATTGCATCACTTCACTAAAAGAGGCCAAATCAAATCTTGTTCTGAGAACTGGGTGCCTTTTGGCGATTGCCTGAAGCGTGTCGTGAAATATTTTTTCATCCAGTGGCAAGTTGACATCCCGAGCAATAACATCAAGGTAGATTGCTTTACCACTGTATAATCCCTCAAACAGCATCCCTAGCTGCAATCTCGTCGCCGGATAAGCAGTTTCGATATTAACAGGCAACCTTTGCTTATCCGTTTCATTTATCAGTGGGTTCTCATTCTGCTGACTGAGAGCTTCTTCTGTTTGTGCCAAACCGCGGCAAACCTCACGCAATGTCGGATTGCGAAATAACGTACCCAGCTCAATCATCAAGCCCTGTTTCTCAGCCTCTGCAATCACCTGGATCGCCAGAATCGAATCGCCCCCTAGGGAAAAAAAATCGGCTTCAGGCACTGCGTCAAACGGGCCCAATACTTGTTGCCAAATCTTTGCGAGCAGTGCTTCATCTTCCGTCAGTCCATTATCTGTTTGTTCTGGGAGCACCAAATCTTTACACATTTCCCTAAGTGTCGAGGTACGAAATAAGGTAGAGAGTGTCAGATTAAGCCCTCGTTTTTCGGCTTCCGCGATAACCTGAATAGCCAATAACGAATCGCCTCCCAACGCAAAAAAATCAGCATCAGGCACAACGTCAAATGGCCCTAAAATTTGTTGCCAGATCTCTGCCACCAGCGCTTCCGTCATGGAGAGTTCACCAGATACCACCTCTTCTAATCTCTCAGCCTCTTTCCAACCCATCAAAAATCGACGATCCACTTTACCACTGCTTGTTAAAGGTAGCTGTTCATGCTGAATAAACTGACTAGGCCACATATAGCTGGGTAACAACGCTTGAACCCGAGTGACGATAGCTTGCTCAACATCAGTGCTTTTATAAGTTGTATGATCAGTGTGAGTTGTATAATGGGCGACTAGTTGTTCAACATGGCGATCACTGTCAATGTTCAGCACAACACAAACAGCGCTCACATCCTGGCAACTTTTTATTGCATGCTCTACTTCTGTCAGCTCAACTCGATGACCCCGCACTTTGACCTGATCATCAAGCCTGCCTACAAACTCAATCAGTCCATCATTCGACAATACTCCTTCATCACCAGTAGCAAACATTCTGGCTCCTGGTTGAGTGGAGAAAGGATCAGGTAAAAAACGCAGGCTAGTTAGCCCAGGTTGATATAAATACCCCCGTGCGACAGACTGTCCCCCAATATAGATTTCACCACGCTCACCTGGCCTGACCGGTCTTAACATCTCATCCAATAAGTACATTTCCGCATTGACGATAGGCTTACCTAAGGGAGATTTTATCGCATCAATACTTAATGATGACATAGAGTAACTACTCACCAAAGTCGTTCCTTCAGTCGGACCATATACGTTATTAAATAAAAAGTATTTGTCTGGTTTCTGCTTTCTGGACAAATACTTAAACGCATGAGTGACTGACATTGCATCGCCACCAACAAGCAATTGAGGTACGCTATCCAGAGCCTCTTCGCGATAATCTACCAATACGTGGAATAAGGCAGGTGTCAGTAGCAATATCGTAATACCATGTTCAACAAGGCATTTCGGCAGCTCATCAATGGCTTGATATGAAGGAGAAGCCAATACCAATGCCGCTCCATTAGTCAATGCTCCCCATATTTCAAAGGCAGAAGCATCAAAAGCCGCCGGCGCTAATTGCAATATTTTTTCATTAGGTCCGAAATGAACGTACTGCTGCTTCTGGCTAACGAGGTTGGCAACACCATGATGAGTCACTCCCACTCCTTTGGGGCGTCCTGTACTTCCCGAAGTATAGATAACATAAGCTAGCTGTTGACTGGTAACTTGTGGCAGGATTTTTGGCACTACAGACTGGATTTCATCGATATAAACAGTGGCAACATTTTCAATGACCGTTGAATCTTTCATCATGGTTCGAGTCAACACCAACCTTGCACGCGAGTCCGTTATCATATAACGAAGTCGCTCAGTCGGATAATCGGGTGGTAGTGCTAAATAAGCAGCACCAACTTTAAGCGCAGCCAACATCGCTATGATCATGTCAGAAGAGCGCTCAATATAGATTCCAACCACATCTTCAGCCCCGATACCCGACTCCATTAGTCGATAGGCAAGTTGGGTAGCACGGTCTTGCACATTTTGGTATGTCATTTCTACATGATGTGCACTAATGGCGATCTTGTGAGGAGCATTCTCAACCATCGCATCAAATTGTTCATGCAACACTATTCGTTCATGCAACACTATGCGTTCTTTCATTATTTATTCCTATGAATAATGTGCAGCAGTCAATTTGACTGGCAAGCGATGGTAACCAGATAGAAAAGTCGAATAGATAGGGCTGGGTTCTCCACACAAAGAGATCTCGTCAACAAGCTCCACAAGCGCCTCCAGCAGTGCAGTAATTTCTATTCTGGCAAGAGCGGCACCAAGGCAAAAATGAGCCCCATATGAAAAAGAAATATGCCGATTATCACTCCGATTCAGATCAAGCTGATTAGGTTTAGTAAAGACAGCTTCATCGAAGTTAGCAGACCGATTCCAAACAATGACAACATCACCAGCCCTAATCTGCTGACCGCCTAATTCAGCATCTACCGTTGCGGTCCGACCACCATGTAAAGCCGGCGTGGTCCATCTCAACAACTCCTCTGCTGCCTTACTAATTTCTGCTTCACCACGTCGCAATTGAGCCCAGCATTCTGGATATTCGGCAAATGCTTTTATGATGCCTATCAATGCCAACCGAGTTGTTTCATCGCCACCCAGTAACACGCTATAGCAATTGAAGACTATTTCTTCTTCTGTTAATGCCAAGGAATTTTGAGTCATTGCTATCAGGTTACTGACAAGATCATCTTCCAATGGCTCGATTTTGCGAGTCTGAATACATTTATAGAAATACATCAACACTTCATTTCTGGCGAGTCGGGTATCTACTTTATCAACTGACAAAGAGTTCGAAGCCAGTGCTGCACTTGCATTGACAAATAGTTTTGCTCGATCAGATTCTGGAATTTTCAAAATATCACATATAGCCGCTAACGGAATATGTGGAGCTACATCAGTGGCAAAGTCACATTGCCCGGATGCTACCGCATTATGTACAAGCTCATGCATCGCATTTTTGATTCTTTTTTGTACCGACATCAGGTTCTTAGGGCTGAAAGACTTTAACAACTCTTTGCGGATTTGACGGTGTCTGTCTCCATCAGACACTGCAAGCATGCGACCACCCGCTGTGTCTCCATCATGTAACAGTGTAGCCATGACATTTCCACGAACAGAGGTAAAGGTTTGACTATCACGGTAAACCCGCATAGTTAACTCATGGGTGCTGACAACCCAAAATCCTGATTGACCATTGACCGATGGATGCCAAGCAACAGGTGACTCATTACGTAATTGCCGCCAGATGTTATCTATATCAGGACGTAAATGAGTCAGGGGGTCAGTGAGATTTATGTTATCCGGCACTTTAGCTACATTTGAAATAAGACTCATATCGCCCCCAATTCATGCGCATTAAGAATTTGAACTTCTTCACTGTCCATAAATCGAACATGAAAACGCAAGCACTGCCCCATACGCTGATAAATATCCAGAAATGCCTTATGGTTATCCACTTTGCCCAACACCATGTTAATTTCATTGGTTTGTGAGCCACCCGGCAAAGTAGTTCCTGCCCACACATATGGGCGATATGACGATACACCATCAAGAGAGAGAAGTTCATCTTCCCCATTAATTCGGAGAATTTCACATGGACGTGTTGGCGCAATATGGCAGATATTGAAATAGACGCGCTCAGGATTGAACACAGGGAAATCAATCATTTTTCCCAGCGCTAATCGTGCAGCCATTTCAAGCAGGCTAATATTGAGGCTGATTTTGGCCATCTCGTTGATACCCCCGCCCACTCGACCATTTACTTCAATGATCCTGGGTCCCTGCTCAGTCAACTTCAGTTCGGTATGGGTGATCCCCCGATTAACTCCTAACACTTTGATGGCACTTGACGTTAATGCATAGATTTGGTTTTGTTCACTATCACTTAAGACTGATGGCCAGATATGACCATATTCACGAAAAGGGGGACTAAGTGGCATCTTGCCGGTCACATTTATATGCTTAATCTCTCCGTTAACCACCAAGCTTTCAACCGAGACATAATCGCCAAAAGGCAACGATGGCCGCCCCTGGAGGAACTCCTCTAATACCAGTGAACGACCACCATCAAATCCAATCTGCTTATTTGAAAGCAGTTTTTCTACCAGTCTCTTTCCTGTTTGCGGATCTTCAATAAGATAAGTATCGATGCTGCCACCACCATAGGATGGTTTTAACACTGCGGGAAGACAAACTTGTTCAACAGCTTGCTCCCAATCTGACACAGTGTTAATGAGGTAGAATCTTATCGACTCAATGCCAGCCTCTTGTAAAGCCACTCGCTGCTTATATTTGTCAGTAAGCCGATAGACCGTTTCGAGATCGTGAAAAGGCAAATTCAAGTGTTTTGCCAGCGTAGCTGTAAGACGTAAGGCACGCTCACTAAATGTCACAATCCCCGCAGGATTAAGGAGAGCGAGTTCTGATACCGCCCTTGCAATATCAGAACCATCAACTACGTGACAAAATCGTGAGAAGTAGGATATGCGCTCTCTTGTGTGTTCGTTTGAATTGATAACAAGTACAAGTGGTGCAACCCCATTCAATTCAGTGACAATATCTTTGGGAAGGGCTGCGCCTTCATCATAAATCACTATCAGAGGTTGATTATCAAAGGATTGTGGGCCATTACGCAGAGAAGCCGGGCGCATATCGGTCCAAACTTCTTCAATCCATTTTTTACATGTTTCTTGCGTCCCACTAAAACCGGTCGCTCGCCATCCGGTAGCGACAGGCCATTCGGAATGAACACAGGCATATTGCTCTTCATCATTTATTACAACCAAATATTCATCCGTCAAACCTTCAAAACTGGATGAATACTTCATTTGTGTTTGGGTATTTTCATCACTCATTAGCGCAGACTTCCTTTTTTAAGCAAGTTTGACGGATACACAAATAAATGTCGTAAAGCTGATCTCGATAATAGAAGTGATCTCCAGGGAACATGACTAATTGGCAAGAATCATGTGTCAGCGATTGCCACTCTTGTAAATGATATGGACTCACCCACGGGTCACGATCACCGCCAATGGCTAAAATAGGGCAATGTACCTTGCCACTGGCTTGTTTGTGCTCAGCCACCAACAAATAATCAGCACGCAATACAGGCAACATGAGATCAATCACATCCTCATGAAGCAGTTTCTTATCTTCATTTCCTATATTGGTTTTTAGCTCTTCAATCCAGGCTTCCCGGCTCATGCGGAGTATCTCTTCTGGCACCATGCCATTCAAATGTGGTGGACGTGCTGCTGATAAGACCAAATATTCAACGGTTCGGTTAGCTTGTTCTAAAAGTAATGCCAATTCATGACATAACAATGCTCCCATACTATGACCAATAAGAAGAAGAGGACCCTGTGTATGCAGCAATACATCTTTTGCCGCTGTAGCCGCTAAATCTCTTATACATAAAGGGAGTGGTTCAATACTTCGAGAACCTCGTCCCGGATACTGAAGCACCAGTACCCGATAACTATCTGCCAGCAGTTGCTGAACCCAGTCGGTCATAGAATAAGCACTGCCGCCGCCAAAAGGCGCAATCACAACAGTCATTGTCGTTTTCTCTTGATCGCAGTAATTCCATAATCCTGGCGTCAGTTGAACACGTTTCATTCCAACGTCTCTCCGGAAACTTTCAATTTGGGATCACGCCAATATGTAGCTATCCAATCCAGGCATTCTTGTTCTGATCCCGAAAAACCCACATTTTGCCACCCTACCGGTAATGTCCGACCTTCTGGCCAAATGGAGTGCTTATCCTCTTTGTTACATACCACCCTGTAATTCATGATGTTTCGCTCCGCCGTTTGATAGTCACCACTTGATCCGCCTGAGCAAGCAGGTCAATATTTTGCGAGGCTACAATCCAGATCCCCGGCCACTTTTTAGGTAGTGCTGACCATATGGCTCTGGCTGTATCAGTATCCAGAGATGAATCGCAATCATCGACGACATAAACTTCGGCTGAATGACATAGCATACGGGCCAATGCCAAACGTTGGCGCTGGCCTCCTGATAACTGTTTGACACTACCGGAACCCAGCACAGTATCAAGCCCTTCAGGAAGATCAGATGAACCCGGTTTCAGATATACTGCCGTTAACGCCCACTCCATAGTTTCATCACTGATAGCGTCGTTACCCAGTGCCAAGTTATCTCGAACAGTACCGCCAATAAAGCCAGCACCCTGACGGGCATAAGTAACTTTAGGGCTTTGCCACCAATCAACGTCTCCACAAACTTCTTTGTTATTCCAAAGCACACTTCCTGATAAGTGTCGTTCCAGCGCTAGCAGACCGCGAAGCATACGACTTTTACCGGAACCCACTTCTCCATTAACGACAATGAGTTGATTGGGTGTAGCTGCAAACGAAATAGGTTGCGTATCGCTATTGCAACAAAGCCCCCTCACCGTCAGTGATTTCAGTATGTCATCAGCAATAGGGGCTTCGCTGACAGGCTGCTCTGTCTGTAACAGTGGCTGAATTCGCTCGTAGCAGACATCGGCATTTTTATAGTTAGCCAATGCGCGACCAAAAAAGAAGATCTGCTCACTGACCCAACCGATATAAGTCAAAAACAGAGCCAATTTACCAATAGTGAAATCACCACTGACAATTCGGGTACTGACAATAATCAAGACAATAGAGGTACCTAGCATCACGATGTTACGAAATAGCCCCGACAGCAGATCAGTGAACATTTGATGCTTTGCCTGCACCGCCCGACGACGTTCAAAACTTGCCGAAAGTCGCTCAATATGCAGATCCAACTTTCCACCAAGGCGAAGGTCACGGATTCCTGCCAATATGTCGGTGATACGACCCGCAATTTGGCCTTGATATTGACGTTTCTCTTCCTGTAATGCTCCGACCTTATGTTTGAGAGCTATACCCAGCCACAAACCACCAACCATCGGTAAAAGCGCCAATGTCGTCACAATGTCAGTACTCAGCAACACCACAAGTGCTATCAACAATAGTACCGCCCGGTAGAAGAAATCTGCTGTCCAGCCGAGAAAAGAGGCTACTTCATCACTGTCATTACGAATACGGTTGAGCATATCCCCTTGAGAAAGACGCATATCCGCGCCAGAGTGACTGCAATTTATTCCCTCCAGAATGCGTTGTTTAAGATATGCGCTGACCTTAAAAATAAGGGTAAAATCAATCTGTAAGCCAAAAATCAGTATCACTGAGCGTAATACCATCGAGCCTACCGCCAATATCAATAGCCACCAAACCGCTGAACCTGCGGGATCGACAACAGCACTATCAAGAAGCCGGCTGATGGCAAAACCAACGACCAAAGGTAAGCCGTGGATCAGCGTCCATATAACCATGCTGATGAAGTAAAGAAAGGAAAATCTGCGCACTAAACTCAGTAAAGAAGGCAACATTTTTGATGGGAAAAAGTGGGTTAACCCCGTCATGATATAAGTTCCCTATGTTTTGTTAACGTTTTGATCCCTGCGCCATGAAGGACTTCCTCGACACGGCCTTCATTCATGATAATGATTTGGTCAGCAGTGGATAATGTATGCAGGCGATGGGCAACGATGATCACGGTACGATTAGCGCTAATTTTTTCCAGTAATCTCATCCAACTCTGCTCAGTGCGAGGATCTAATAGCGAGGTGCCTTCATCTATAATGATTAATTGTGCGTCTTGAAGCATGGTTCTTACCCCGGCAATCATTTGGACTTCCCCTTCCGACAATGAACGCCCCCCAACCCCCACCCAAAGTATCCAGCCCCTCTGGTAATGTCTTCGCCCATTTATGGATCTCTAACTCTTCGAGCGCACACCAAATTGCATCATCTGAAATGCTGTTATCGAACAGAGTTAAGTTTTCGCGTAGTGTTGCTGAAAAGAGATACGCTTTTTGGCTTAACACTGCCACACGATTGGAAAATTCATCAGGATGAATGGAAGTGACCTCAACACCAGCAAGAGTAACCCGTCCGCTATCAGGCTGAGCCAACCCACACATGAGATTGAGTAATGTGCTTTTACCTGCCCCCGTGCGCCCAACAATGCCTACTTTGCTTCCAGCGTCCACACTGAAGCTCACGTTATGTAAGACTTGCTTACCCTGACTTTCATAGCGAAAGTCAACCTGATCAAATTGAACTGACAGGGGGCCTTCAGGTAGCTGATTCTCTACACTGTTGTGATTGACTTTCTCCTCATCTCGCAACATCTTGACTACCAGTGATAAGGTCGCCATCAATTGTTGTACCTGATCTACCTCCGAAGACATCTCTTCCATTGGCTCTCTGAGTCGGTCAACATAAAGATAAATCATGGTTAACGTACCAATACTGATACTGTTATGACCGAGTAATTGCAGCCCAAATCCAAAACCCAGGCCAAAACTCAAGGCAAAAAATAGCTGGGTAATCGGCCAAAATATGCGTCCGCTGACATAGGCTTTACGTTCTATTTTTAATAAGCCAGAAAGCATCTTCTGTAGTTGCAAAGCAGGCCAACGGCTCCTTCCCAATGAATGCAAATCATCTTTCGCGGCAAGAGTATCGCCGATAAAACCAAATATGTGGGCTCTCTCTTCACGGGCTTTTTTCCATCGCACTACTGCAAGGTTAGTAAGTTTCACCAGAACATAAGCCACAACGAGAACCAACACGGTAATTGCGATACCAACTTCTGGGATAATAGAAAACAAAATCACCAAAGTACCTAATGCTAATGCGATATTTCCTATAATCCGGAATCCAGATTCCGCAATAGTTTTTCCAATGATGTCCGCATTCCCCTCAATCTTTTCAAGGAGCTTACCCTGAGCTTCACTTTCAATTTGCAGGATAGACCGATTGTGCACAACATGATGAAATAGCTGACGCCTAAGTGCATCGGCAATACCCCAACCTGCACTGGTACTGCAATAACTGGTAACCAGACCAGCGATAACACCGCCAAAAGAGATGATTGCGTATCCCAAAGCCAAGAGGACCAGTTCATAAACGAAAGTACCTGCGGTAGCTTTATCGATGTAATGACGGATCACAAATGGCCCCACTAAATCGCAAACAAGTGTGGCAATTAATGCTAGGAAAGTGCCAATAATGGCTTTTTTCATTGTCCGGGCGCTCTGCCAAAGCAACTTAAAACCTGTTAATGGGTTAGGAGAGTTCATACCTTGCATATTCGTTTGTATCTTCATATTAATTTTTATGAGTTATCCGTTCATTAAATTCAGATAGGACCGTTTTTATTTGCTCTTTTGGCATGACATCACCTGCAAATTGAGCACGAATTTCCATCTGGCCATCATTCACACTGATGTTAAAACAAAGCAAATAATCCATCGGCGTTACCCGAGGCTTCCAGTAACCCGTTCCCTCTGTGGTGATATCAATAAAGATCGGATTAACTTTCTCCTCATCAGGTGTATTCAGAAATAAAAGCTCTCCTTCAAAATCCAGTCTTAATTGTGGTCGAGGAATTGCCTTTAATTTTTCGGTGATTTTAGGATTAACAGAAAGATAGCGAAGTGCTTCAAAGCCAAACCCTCGAACAGGTACCTCACGTAACAACCGCGCCACATCAGTTGCATGTTCATCAAAACTGCGTCCCATCGAAAAGGGCAATAGGAACGGAAAACCACATGTAAACCAGCCGATAGTACGTCCTAAATCAACTTCGTCGAATAGGTCTTCTCGACCATGCCCTCCCAACTCAACAAGGATATTGTTGGCACTGGAAGGAAAATGGCTTTCTAAAGACCGAGCAAGCAGAGTCAGTAATCGGGCAAGTACGGGAAGTTGACTGTGCTCAGATGGTTTTAAAAACTGCTGAGTCTGTACTTCATCAAATACTGTTGTTTGCTCAACCATATTCGCCTCAATGCCAATAGCATCCGTACTTACTAACTGCTGTGCCTGTTCATAAGGTTGTGAAAGCCAGTAACGAACACCAAACAACTCTGGATCATCCTGCACCAATCGGTGTAAACGTCTGGCCCAAGCGAGATACGAAGTTGTCGGAATATCTAATTCATGGGCTTCAGCTCCTCCAAGCAACGCCGCTAAATCTTCTGTAAGTAAATCCCAGGAATAAGGATCGACTACCAAGTGATGAACTATAATCAACAATTTGTCCGGCAAATTATGAGCAGTCCGATAAAGTTGTATGCGGCAAATTGGCCCATTCAGCAGATCTAACGACTTATGACCTATATTCGCTAACTCAGTAATTTTCTGCGATAAGCTATTTGGGGCTATCTGCTGCAATTCAAATTGTTCAATTGCGATACGGGCTTGCGGGTTAATTCCTTGCCACCTCCCCAATGTAGTAACCATAAAGCTGGCTCCCAAAATAGGGAATCGGGCCAATAGCGCTGCTGCTGCCTGTTCAACAGTCTCCAATGACAAAGTGCGACTCAGTGTAAACAACACACCATGATTACAATGATTTTCATTTGGATTATCACGCTCAAAAAAAGCATGCTGAGCTGGTGTCAAAGGGGCCAAATCACTTAATTCATTCGGCGCATGTCTGACTTTGGTTAGTGCGCCCTTCCACTTGGCTAATAATGCATTAATTGCAGCTTCATTATGACGGAAAGGGATGTATTCAAGGGTAATAGTCAGTTTCCCATCAACGATGGCCGCATTGATTTCCCATTCCAGAGGACGGTGCCCCGTTGCTGCCCGCCGCATTCCAATATCTTCTTCTACACTGAAAAAGCCATCATTCGGCTGCTTCGTATTGAAACGCCCTAAGTAGTTGAATCCAATGTTTGGATTCTGCTCCATAACATAAGTTTGTTGTAAATGGGTCTTAATATAGGGATTAGCTTCAATCATTGCAGTCGCAACTTCGACTACCGTAACCATAGCATTGACCGGTAGCACAAAGGGACCTATTGTTGTAAACCACCCCACAGTTCTCATTACGTCAATAGACTCGTTTTCCTCTTGCCTGCCATAACCTTCCAACTCAATCAAGAGTTGACCGTTACCCTGTTCAACAGCAATGGTATTTGCAAGTCCCGTCAAGAGAACCGCAGGGATTCCTCCGTTAGGCACTAATGCCGAAATTTCCTGAATATATTGTGTTTCCGACTCAGATAACTTGACTTCAGCAACCGAGCGTTTGCCATAAAGGTTACTTACATGACTATTCACCTGTACCACATCAATTGGTGTGGTCAACTGGATCGGAGGAAGTATTTGGGGAGATGTTGCTGTTTGTTGTTGAGACCAATAGAGATATTGCGTGCTTTTCCTCGGTAACCTCGGCATTTCTTTTTGAATAATAGCCTGATACGCAGTTTCAAGATCTTCCAGCAAAATTTGCCAGGAAACTTGATCCACAATTAAGTGATGTAATGTCAGCAAAACTCGAAAATCATCCAACATCACAATTCGTAGTAACGGTCCTTCCTCGATTGATAATGATGCATGAGCCTCATTGGCGATGGTTTCTTCCGAACAATCTGGTTCAGCAAACCAAAGTAAGTTGTCATAAGGCGAGCACAAAGCTTGATAATGCTTCCCCCTCTCTTTGGGAAAACAAACTCGCAATTGTTCATGGTGCTCAACTAGTAACTGTATCGCTAGGGATAATGCTTCTGCATTTAACTGCTCCTTTGTACTGATCACATGTGACTGATTCCAATGGTGCTGTTCAGAAAACCGCTGCTCGAAAAACCATTGTTGGATTGGTGTCAATGGTGCTTTTTCTATACGCGGAGTTGAATTTGCTGCCATTTCGCCTTTGGTACTCGCCAGTTTTGCAAGTGAAGCAATAGTTGGATGTTCAAGCACATGACGAGGACGCAAATTGATCCCCAAAGAGCCCGCCTCATGTATCAGACGGATACCAATAATGGAATCCCCACCCAAAGCGAAAAAATCATCCGTGATGCCCACTTTGGCTAGCTTGAGGTATTTACACCATAAATCACAAAGCTGTTGCTCCAACCTGGTGCGAGGTGCAATATAAGAAGCAGATTCAGATTGTTGTTTTGCCAGTGCCTTTAATTGCTTACGATCAACTTTACCATTGGCATTACATAACAGCGCATCAAGAAAATAAAACCTGCTCGGCACCATATAATCCGGCAATTGCTCAGCCAAAAATTTACTCAACGAGCTAGCATCCACAACGGCATCACTCGGTTGCGTCACGAAAGCGCTTAATTGCTCAAAGCCACCCATATCAACAAGTTCAACCGTACACATCGCTACATCTGGATAGCTTGCCAGTACTGCTTCAATTTCTCCAAGCTCGACGCGTCGGCCGCGAATCTTCACTTGGTTGTCAGACCTGCCAAAGCACTCCAATATGCCATCCTCTCGCCAACGACCACGATCGCCCGTCCGATACATACGAGCACCTAGGACAGGCAGAAATGGGTCAGGCAGAAAAGCTGCCGCCGTGAAGCGATTACTGCCGATATATCCCCGCCCGACATTCGGTCCACCAATGAAAATTTCACCACCGACCATTGGAGGAACAAGTTGAAAATCTTTATCTAATACATAAATTGTCACGTTTGGCAAAGGTGTACCCACTGGACAATATAGCCCATCAAACTGTTCTTCGACCCTTCCTTGAGTCACATCATCGGTACACTCAGCGGGACCATAAGCATTTAGCAGTGTCACCGTTGGTATACACTGATGCCAACGACGTGCCAGTTCCGTGTTTAACACTTCTCCGGTTGAGATCATCCCACGTAGCTGTCGCTGAACCAGCGTCTTCAGTGAAATTGATTTTTCAAGGATATCTAGGATGACTGCGATGAGAGAAGGAACCAGTTCAATATATTCAAATTCCTGCTCAATAATGTATTGAATTAACTCTTGAGGATCTTTTACAACATCATCAGAGACAATAGAAACCGTCGCACCTGCGGTTAATCCGGTAAACATTTGCCAAACTGAGATATCAAACGAAATGGGTGCTGTTTGCGGTAATACCACTCCTGGTTTCAATTCACAGTTTTGGACCCGAAATGCCAGTAAATTAAGGAAGGAACGATGTTCAATTCCTACACCTTTAGGAAAGCCTGTCGAGCCTGAAGTAAAGATTACATAAGCTAATTCGCTTGGTGATGGCTCAGTTACCTGCTGATTAAGTAACTTTATCTCATCACCATCCACTAAAACCGGGCTTTGAAAACTAAGTTCACTGAATGAGAACCAAACTATCTGCGGCATATCTACAACATGATCTGCAATCAATGCTTTCGCATGTTTTAGCATATGCTGTTGCCGGGCTTTCGGTAAAGTTGGATCAACGGGTAAGTAAGCACCACCAGAGAATAAAATACCGGTAGCAACAGCAATAAACCGAGCACTACGTGGTGCTGAGAGCGCCACAATATCATCGGCACTAATGCCAGCATTTTTTAACTTCAATGCTACCGATAACGCCAACTGAAATAGTTCCCGATAGGTGAGCGATTCTGTTTCATCACGCAGAGCTATCGCATGGGGGTTACTTTCCGCTTGCTCCAACACTAGCCGATAAAACGATTTTCCTGAGCTATAATCAGGTTGTGAATTGAATCTGGCTAGCAATTTTGTTTGCATCGCGTCATCGACGATAGCCATATTATTCAGACAGATGTCGAGATCAAAAAGCCCCTTGTTTAACAGTGTAGCGATACCTGTCGCTAAATGATGAAGCGTCTGAGCCTCAGCAACAATTCCACTAACACTAACTACACCATCAATAAGTTCGATAACTATCCCAGTTCCCGTCTGAGCGCAATTAACGACAATAGGCATGAAATGCTCTAAGAACGGCATCAACAGCGCCTTGTCTATCGATCCATGATTAATCACCTCAACAGCAGCCATGCGAACATTGCTTAACCATTCACGAAAAGTCACAGCAGGAGGTACAGTCAATAAGACAGGCAAACGCTTGCCTTGTTCTGTGTTAATATGCAACACAACAGAGGATACTCCCCCAATACGGCGCAACACGATACTAGTCACTGCCGCCAAAATTGCCCATGTCAGCAATTCAGAGTTGCCCGCTACTTGTTTCAGTCGGTCAGTAACAACGGAGGAAAGCGGACATTGCGCACTTACCAAAGATCCCTCATGGTGAGGAAAAATATCTGCGGTTGCAGCAGCGGCCTTAGTTAAATCACCAACCCGCATCAGCCAGTATTCACGATCAATCAGCTTCATAGTTGTCATTTTTTTATCCACATCTAGAACTGAAAATCTGGAATATCGCTAAAAACATCGTCTTGACCATCAAATAAGGCGAAAAGAGTGGTTTCCTCGCCTAATGTCACTAGCTGTGTCAGTGCACCTATATAAATATTCAACCAGCGAGAAACCGTGTCTTGTGAGAAAAGAGAAGTGGAATATTCCAATCGCGCTTGAAGTTCATCACCATATTCAATACAGGTAAGATTGAGTGGATATTTTGCGCCATTAGGATCGACATCCAGCAATTCGACAGCGGCTCCATTTCCCCCTAATACCTTAATAGGATCAACATCATTCTGAAAATCAAACATTGTGAGATGATAGGAAGTATTTGCCATCAGTTTCTGAATTCGATCAGCAGGAAATGCACTATGTAAAATCGCACTGAGTGATGCCTGCCTAACCGCATTCAGCACTACGTGAAATGGCTGGTGTGGATCAAGCCGTGCACGCACAATCACGGTATTAACATAACAACCAATGGTGTTTTCATCTTTCAGTTGCCGGTTAGCCACCGGCATAGCAACACAAATATCATGCTGCGCACTTATCTGCCATTGTAATGCCACCCAAGTTGTCAACATTATCATTTGCACTGTTACGCGAGAATTCATCGCCATCTGCCTCAACCTCTCAGTAACATCCTTCGATATCATCACAGGTAAATTAGCACCCTGGAGGTTAGATGCTGTCCCGCCCTCACCATCACAAGGCAACAGCAGAATTGGGATGTTTGCCAAATATTCGTACCAGAAAGCCTCCAGTTTTCGACCCTGTTCACTTTCAAGTAAGGTATATTGCTCCATCGCGTAATTTAAATAGTCGTTCACAGGCGGGGATATCTTGCCACCACTAAGAGCTGCCAATACCAATCGCCATGACCAGCCATCAAAAAACAGGTGATGAAAATTCAGCAATAGTGCTTGACGTACTCCATCGCTAAAATTCACTTGCAACAGCTCGAATCGTGTGGGAGGAATACCATAAGGTGAGAGCGGCGCTTCAACCATCTGCTGTAGACGCTGAGTCAGAACGGGCATGCCCGTTGCAATAGTGTATTTTGTTAAATCGACTTCACTATGAACCAGTTTGACCTGCATCGGAGGATGGATTACCGGGTTAACGCCTTGTTCGTTGTATTCCAGACTACAACGCAGCATCAGCTGCTGTAAGACAAGTTCAGTTAGCGTTTTTTCCAGCCAGGCAACATCCGCCTCCGCATTGATAAGCAAAACAGCGGGAACATTATAAGCGCCAGATTCACCAGCAATTTCTGTTGCCGCCCAAATTGCTAATTGCTGACCAGAAAGTACATTCTTATTGTTCCTTGTTTCCATCCCCGGTGTTGTAGATACGGAGGATAATTGAACACTGTCTTTCACCAATTGATAAAACTCATTCAGATCCAGGCAATCCAACAAATCCATCAATTTCAGATCCGTACCTAATGCCTCGTTCAGCCGAACCACAAGTTGCTCACCATTAAGTGAATTGCCTCCGGCCGCAAAAAAATCATCATCAAGTGTTAATTTCGGTTCTTTCAGCACTTCTCTGACCTGAGTCAACAATATCTCTTCAACATTTTCTCCTGAATTTGATATCGAAGTGTGCGGTACAACATCAGAAACCATAGCAGAGTTCTCAATAGTCTCTGGCCAGCAATAGGTGGCAACAAAAGGAGCAAATGGCAGTTCAAGACGACGATTTATCTTGCGTTCACACCCTTGCTGCCAATCCAGATTGGCGCCATTGACAAACCAATCTCCAAGCAATGTCAACAGAGATCTTTCACTATCGTATGACTGATAACCCAACGTGTTAATGGCTGTTGCAAGCTCACCACAACGACTGAATCTCACCAAGCATAGTTCAGCCTGTTCTTGCAACAAGGTTTGCAAACGCTGGAGATCAAATGTTGAATCAGTTGCCGGTTCATCAGCAAGACGCAATGCATCAACAAATTCAAGACCACCATCGACGACCTGTGCAGCCAATTTCCCCACACCGTAGGCCAATAACAAATCAATCGTCACCCCAAACGCTGTCAATATCGCGTGATGTCCCAACAACCAAATAATCCAGCGCTGCCGAAGCGTCCAAGCTTTCCTTGAACATAAGTTCTCTGCTTGTTTTATTACACGATGAAAAGCCGGAAATGTTTCTCCTCGTTTCATCAATAGTTGAATATCTATTGGAGAACATTCATCAAAAATAAGACCAACAGATAACGAAGATAATGGTGAAGATAGTGAGATTGAACCGTGATTCGTGAGTTGCTGCACTAAATGCGAAACAGATGAAGCCACGCAGCTCCAACGATATGGGAAATGCTCCCGTCCCAGCATTAATATATCGGCAACCTCGTCAATTGATGCTTCGGTTGAGGATAACGCATTAGTTATAGCACTTAGGTAAGTGCTAAGATCTTGTGTCGTCTGTGCCGATATCAGCACCAACCTCTCATTTGTTTCGTATTTTTTGTGCCTTAAAGTTGAGGGAGCCTCTTCAACGACTAAATGCACATTAGTACCACTTAGACCAAACCCACTGATTCCCGCACAGTAAGGACGCTGACCTTGACGTGGCCACGGCTCACAAGAGGAAGAAACTCGTATCGGCAACTCTTCTGTAGATCTACACAATGGATTCAACTGTTGGAAGTGAGCTGTAGGGAAAATCTGACCAGTGTGGAATTGAGCTATAATACGAACAAGCCCCGCCAACCCAGCCATACCACTTAAATGTCCAAAATTACTTTTTACAGAAGAGATAACACAAGGCTCCTGTTGCACGTCATAAGCGGCAAATGTATCGATTAAACCTTGCACTTCTATCGGATCACCAATTTTAGTACCCGTACCATGAGCTTCTATATAACCAATATCAGTAGCTGTGACCCCTGCTTGATACCATGCTGCCGTAATCACCTCGGTTTGTGCGATGCTGCTAGGTGCAGTGATACCATTGCTACGGCTACCGTCATGATTAATCGCACTCCCTCGTATGACAGCATGGATAACATCATTATCTTGATGTGCACGGCTCAACCGTTTAAGCAGGACAAAACCTCCTCCTTCCCCAAATCCAGCACCATCAGCCATTGCATCGAAAGGACGGCATCGATCTGTCGTTGACTCAACCCCTAACCCACTTGAGTTCTCACTACGCTGAGGCAAGGTGCCTAAAACAAGTTCACAGCCTCCTACCAGAGCAAAATCAGCCTCCCCTGTCAGAATTTTGTTCCGTGCTTCGTGAAGTGCGACCAAAAATGATGAACATCCCGTATCTATGGCATAAACTGGGCCACGCAGATCAAGCAGATACGCAATGCGACCCGCTGAAAAAGCATGCAAGCTGCCGATAAAAGCGAACGGATTAGCTTTTCCCTGTACCGATAACGACTGAAAAAGATCTGGATGCGGCCCGCCATGCGCAGCAACAAGTACTGCTGTACGCGCATTTGATAACTCTTTCAGAGTGTATCCCGCATTGACAATCGCTTCTGTAGCCAGTTGAAGCCCTATGCGTTGTCTGGGATCGATATATTCAGCTTCACTTAGTGCAATACCAAAATAACGATGATCGAACCCTGTAATTTCATCAAGCCATCCCCCCTCTTTTTCATTGCCTGTAAGAACCTGCCCCGTATTAGCCACCCGACTTTCAGGTATTGGACGAATGCAGTCCCGACCGTCAGCCAGAATATCAATCAATTCACACCAATTTGAACATTGTGGTAACCGAAAAGAGACGCCAATTATGGCGACCGCATCATCTGAATATAGTGTCGTCACAGCTGTACCACCTTAGTTTTATTAGGAGCTGTGCTCTCGCCACCAAGCTCTTTGGCTAAGGATTCAATGGATGGATATTTAAATAGTTGGGCAACAGTGAGATTTGGAAAATGACGACGTAATCGCCCAAAAACCACTAACGACTTGAATGAGTCACCTCCCGATTCCAGGAATTTAGCCTGTATATCAATATCATCACGCTTAAGCACTTCACGCCAAATATCTAAGATAAGCTTTTCTATGTCATTACGAGGAACGGTAACATCAAAAGAAATAGATTCAACAGTATTAATAGAAGCCTGCAAACGCGCTATATCAAGCTTTCCATTAGCATTAACAAGGATTTCATCAATGCTGTAGATTCTGGATGGAATATGACTGGCCGGTAATCGGGTAGCTAAGTTTGAAAGTAGTTCATTTTCTCTCACAGTACCCACAACATAAGCAACCAGTTCATCAATCTGGTGAAACTCAGATTTTACACTGGTAACAACAACCTGCTTAATCCCAGGTTCAGCAAGCAAGGCATTCTCAATCTCTTCAGGTTGGATTCGATATCCACGGATTTTGAGCTGGCGATCCACGCGCCCGATAAATAAATAGTTGCCTTGTTCGTTTTGTTTAACCAAATCACCACTGGCATAAAACCTGCTTCCAAAGATATCAACAAAGTGAGTTTCTGTCAGATCTTGATCCCCATGATAGCCTCTGGCCAACGCAAGCCCTCCTATATATAGTTGCCCCACTTCCCCGAAGGAAACTGGTCGCCTGGCGTCGTCCAGTACAGCCATTTCAACGCCCTTTAAAGGCTTACCGATTGGAATTGAGTCATTGCCTAGGAGTGTTCCATTTAGCTGATGCATTAATACACCAATGGTCGTTTCCGAAGGGCCATAGTGATTAAATATTCTCAGATTGGGGTTTGCTGCAAATAAAGTTTTAGCAAGTGCCGAAGTTAGTTCTTCCCCACCAATAATAAGTACTTTTTCAGGTAATAATTCCGAAAGGTTACCTTCTCTGGATAACATCTCTAATTGCGAAGGCGTACATTTCAACATTCCAATTGAAAATTTACTTATATGTTTAGCAAGCGCGATTGAGTCCAGCATCATTTCTCGATTGATAAGCTCAAGGGTACGACCTGTTAGCAGAGCGACGAAAATAGACGTATTACCAAGATCCGAAGCAAAAGTTGTTGTACTCGCCAAACTGGAGGGTATTGGTGATACGCGCTCAACAAATGCCGAGACGTAATTCATGATACTGCTGTGTTCAATTGCGACAAGTTTGGGAATTCCTGTTGAGCCGGAAGTTGATACCAAATAAGCCAAATCACCGGCTTTGCGACCTGATACCGGAATGTATTCCTGTGGCTCTAATATTTGTCTATCAAGATTAATGTAAGAATGGTGTTCAATACGTCGGCAGTTCAAATCATCAGTTAATACTTTAACCCCGCCTGAACGCTCTATTAATTCATTAATTCTACTATCGGGTTCGCTGACCTCTAACTGAATATATGCAGCGCCAACTGCCCAGATAGCCAATGCAGCTACAAGACTTGTAGCAGATCTTTCCATAAAAATAGCCACAACATCACCATTTACCACTCCTTGTGAAATGAGTAATTGAGCAATGGCACCAGCCTTCCCTGCCAATTCCTTATAAGTAAGCGCAATGTTGTCATGGCGTACAGCATATAATGAATCTGAAGTGGCTACTGAATTAGCAAAAAGATCTGCACAAGTTCTTGATTCTGTCAAAGTGTTCCATGTTTGCATCTCATGTCCTCATTTGGCAGGGAAAAATTGCAATGCATTGGTGAAGCCATGATCACATAAACTTTACGTGCTCCACTAAACGGTTCCCTACCGTGGGCAACTGCAAGGTTGTCAACAACCGCCACATCACCGTTCTTCCAATCTGGGTACACTGTCTCCGCATCAATAGCGGCTCGAATCTCAATTAATGTGGATTTGCTGATCAGAGTACCGTCGCCATATTTCGCCATTCGTGGAAATATCCCCACACCGAGTGCAGCTTCCAAAGCAAGCTGAACTTCTTCAGGCAAACTGGAGGGATGGAACAGATTCGCTTGATTAAACCAGCTTTCTTCCCCAGTGTAAGGATGAGTCATAACACCTTGTACAACCTGTCGTGTGATCAACTGCTCTTCATCTAGCCACTCAAAGTCAACACTTTCAGATCTGAGTTTTTCTTCAACTATTCTCCGTTCCTCAGTTTGAAATACTTGCTGCCAAGTTAAGTCAAACCCAGTGTTATAACGTCGTTCATATAAAACACCTTTACTTTTAAATTCTTCACGGGTTTTATTCGAGAGGCGTTGGAGCACTCTTCGATAATCTGCCAATGTTGTCTGACCACCAGAATCAGCAGCTTTTTGTGACCACAACCATAAATATTTTGGCCAAGTACGCCGGTAAGACATTTCATTATGCAAAGGTATTCGCTGATCAGCAGGGTACTCTGTAGAAGTGAACACCCGATCATTGACTTTAGTACGTGGTGTTGATGGTTCTTCATAATCCAATATTTCAGGAGTTGCACTTAATACTGCCTCTCTGAATGCAATAACATCTTCAATGTTGAATCCACGAAAAAGTAAGGCACCATGATTATTAAGCTTTTTTTTACATTCGTTCCAGTTATTACTAAGCCAAGAACACAGTGTGATCCCACTATTTGGAGAGTAAATCGTATAAGGTAGCATATCATATTAACCCTATTTAAAATGGATTAGCTAAACTGCCTACGTCATTCATTTTCCAAAATTATTGATTAAGTAAATTACCAAAACTAAAAAGAGCAGCAGGAATTCGAAATATCTGGCACTATTTCAATACCCTTAAAATATATTTAAAACCTACATGTCCAAGTAACTTGGACATGTAGGTTTTAGAATTTGTAAACGGTTAGTAATCCTAAACGCTAGTGAACACTAACACTCTGATAAAATTATATTTAATAAATTGATCTATTGCTGCTATGAACATCTTATTACATAAATCAGAAAGACTCAATACTCCCACGGAATTGAGATGGATAAAATTGCCGTTTGTCTCAGATACTTTATTCTGAATTTTTTTATAAGAGTAAGTATTATTCAGTTAAATAGTTAATAAGCTGTATGGTTGGATAGGTTTAAAAACTATTACTGACATTATTTATCAGGCTTATTTTTCATATTTTAGGTAATCTTTGATATGTCTAACGATGGTCGTTTTATGAATTAGTAATACTTGAAAACCATGAATGCATTCCAGTTAATATTAAAGTATTCTCTCGCTGTTATTTTACGAAGAAAACCATGAAAAAAAATAGTAAAACGGTTAATTTAGCAGGATATAAGCCCTAAAAAAATAAGGGATTATCTGAAAGAACATAAACGGGTATCTTTATATCATCAGACTATTTACTCACTGATTTATGAAGATAAAACTATGATGATTAAACTTAAAAAAACAGGTATTTTTCCCCAAAAAAAGGACAAATAAAAAGGTGAATGGTTTTAATACCGAGTTTCTTTCCTAAAGCATAGAGGCTTTTGTCTACCTGTTCGAGTTAATAGTTTCGGTTATTGGGGATGGTTGGGATAACAGAATTTAAAGCATTTATTTATCATTTTCACACTTATATTCACTCCCATCTTTTCAGGTTAAATCAGATTTGGGTGTGGGGCCTTCGTTCTATTACTCAGTTTTAAGCATTATAAAAACCTGAATCTTTAAAAAGCTTAAGTCTATGGCGCCATTTTATCAGGGATTATTTTAGTAGGAATATAATGGCTGACTCGTTGCGTTTATCCAACTTTTTGCTACTATGTAACCAATATGTTTTTTTTACACAACGATGTTATACTCAAATCGTAAACTCCGTCCGTTAAATATCGATGTGGCGACTTTTGATTTTAAGAATATTAAAGGAAATTTCACGATGACATATAAAAGATACAACCCCTCTTGGGAAGGCTATATGGGCGATTTTCTAAGAGGTCATATTGGGATTAATCACTTGAAACCTCAATTTCAGTCCTTTAATGCTATTGGTCTTGAAAAACAGTTAAACGAGAATACAGCGTATATTGCACTGCTATCCTTAGAAGAAGCGAAAGATGTTTTAGAAGAGATTGATTCGCCAACACCAAAAAGCCCATTTATAAAGAGCATATTTTCAGTTACCGATCCTATATCACCCTATGCAGGTAATATACGTGATGCTTTCGACTTTATAAATGTAGTAGGAGAATTTAAAAGATTAGGGATTAAAGCCACAGAGTATGTTGGTAAAAATGGGCAAAGATATATTAAAATCTCAGGTCATGCGGGGCTTAGAAAAATCATCAATGCTTCAAGATACAGCGCTTCTAACATGAAGATGATCTCTATGGGGATAGGGCAACAGGGAATAAATAGTAGCATAGTTAAGGGAGTTAAATTCAATATACTATTTTCCTCAGCTTATCGAGCGGTTGAATACATCTTTAAGGATGAATACACATTGGCTGATTTCTTAGGCAATATTTCAGTAGATATGGCTAAAGCAGCAGTAGCGGCTTTTGCTTCTTGGGTTATTGGGACTTTTGCAGCAACTGCATTTGCTACTGGTGCTAGCGTAATTGTTGTGGCTGGTATTATGCTTTTAGTAGGTATTGCAACAGTATCTATACTTGATTCATTAGATAAAAAATTTAAAATTAGTGAAACTGTGATTAATTTAATCAAAAAAGAAATAGAAAGAAAACCAAGAACGCCAGAAGCTAATTTCAATCAATTTCTTCATAACTGGGGGAATTATGGTAAATAAAAAAAAGATTTTGCATATTATAGGAGCTTTTTCTTTTATTATTCTAACGTTATTTACTTTTCTTTCTAGCGGAGAAAATTTAATTTCCTTAGTTAAAATGGAAGATAAAATAATATTCTCAGGCCCTGTTTTTATGCTATTTTTTGCTTTTCCTTTCCTTTCATACTTTATAGTTTCTGTTATTTTCCTTAATATAAAAAATCGCTGGCCAAAACATCACGATAGTTTTATTAACTGTTTTGGGGTGATAGCCTTTGTTTCATTATTTTTAAGTTTCCCCCTATCTTTTTATGTGGATTATAAATTAAAAAGTGAAAATTATTTAATATGTAAAAGAATATCCTTGGCGTCACCGAATACCTATGTAAAAGATATTAAGCTATGTGATTAATATTATCTTATTTAATTTCTCCATAACTGGGGGAGCTATGAAAAACCCCTCACGTTGAATTTTCGTATGCTGTACCTAACGACAGAGTTTTCCGCATGTTTTTAGGCGATGTGCACACAGGACATCCAGACCATTTTTGCCCGTGTCGTAAAACACCTGTTTACCAGCTACCTGCGCCAATGTTGTCATGTACAACTGTTTGGCTCCATTCCCACATATGTGCTAATGTGGGAATGTGTAATTTTGGATTTTGGAGATTATCCCATGAGTCGCCTAACCATCGACATAACAGACCAGCAGCACCAAAGCTTGAAAGCGCTGGCTGCCTTGCAGGGCAAGACCATCAAGCAATACGCGCTGGAAAGGCTGTTTCCCGGCGATGTTGATGCCAATCAGGCATGGAAGGAGCTGAAAACCCTGCTCGGCACCCGCATCCACGAGGGACTTGCTGGCAATGTGTCTACCAAGAGCATCAGCGAAATTCTCGATGAAGAACTGACCGAGGGCCGGGCTTGACCGGCTACGTTCTCACTGCGGCGGCTGAATCCGACCTGCGTGGCATCATCCGCTACACCCGCAAGCAATGGGGCGATGCTCAGGTGCGCCGCTACATTGCTATGTTAGAACAGGGTATCGCCAACCTCGCCGATGGCCGGGGTGTGTTCAAAGACATGAGTGCGCTTTTTCTGGGCCTACGGATGGGGCGGTACGAACATCATTACGTCTTCTGTCTACCGCGTGAGGGAGCGCCTGCTCTGATCGTGGCTATTTTCCATGAACGCATGAACCTGATGACACGACTGGCTGACCGGCTCAAAGAGTGATGGCTTGGGCAGCCATGATCGAAATGGCGGCTGGTGACACGGCTGTTGGGTCTACCCCAATAATCTGTGCTCTTGCTATTTTTATTTTAGCGCTATCAGGTTTCTTTTTGGCTGGGGAAAATTTATTTTCCTTAATTAAAATGAAAGATAAAATAACATTCTCAAGCCCTGTTTTTATAATATTCTTTTCCTCTACTTTCGTATTTTATGATTTTCTTTAATATAACTGGCCGTTGTCCAAAATATCACGATAATTTTATTAGCTGTTTTGGATTTATAGCTATAATTTCATTTTTTTGAGTTTACCCCTATCTTTCTATGTGGATTATAAATTAAAAAGTGAGAATTATCTGGTATGTGAAAGAATATCCTGGATGTCACCGAATACCTATGTAAAAAATATTAAGCTATGTGATTAATATTATCTTACTTAACTTATTCATAACAGGGGTAACTTTGACATATATTTCCCAAGGATTTTTAAACTAACCACCTTGCAGGAAGAAGTATCTGACACAATATAATGAGCCAAACATTTATAATATTTGGCCCAGATTGTTGGGATTTTTAGGTAAAATTTTACAAGCCTCTACCTTCATATAAAGCGATATATTTTCCACAATAATCTAAATATTTATAACCTTTAAGATACCATCTGACTCCAGCCCAATCATATACATTAGCAAAAGTACCATTATCTTTAGCAATATATTGAGTATATAGGCCATTGTTATGGGTTATACCTGAACTATAACAATTGTCCCAAGGAATATATACGCTTGCCGATGCAGCCCCAATTCCTCCGGTTAATGTAATACCTGCCGCTAATGCCCCAACTGCTAATAATTTCTTAAACATAAAAGTTTCTCCTTTAATAGTTTTATAACTTACATAATTTATAAATTTCACCTTAAGTGTATCGCTTTTATAAATTTTGTCAAAATCCTGAGGTTATAAAAATATTTATTTTAACCCTGGAAATATTGGAATTTTATTTTATTAAATAGAAAATTATTTGCTGAGAAATATAAAATCACATGTAATAATTCATGCTAAATCATCATTAGCCTATATTACAACTTTAAAAGCTGTTTATATTTTTCATTTTAAATTGGAAGTTTAATTTCTTATTTACAAAAAACTCCTCACACAATATAAATGGTCTTCTATCAATTAAATAGTTTTCAAAAGGTACAATTAAATAACCTGAATTTCATATTTATATGAATTCAGGTTGTGCGCTTTATCTTAAAACCTTTAGTGATTATATTAACGAAGTGTGTACTAGAAAAACCCCTTCACAGTAAACCGCTTAATGTGAAGGGGATTTTATCAAATTGGTATTTCTGCTTTTTATTTACTTTATCTCAAACTACGTGAAAGCAGGAAGGAGTATTACGCAGATTGGTTAAACTCAGATAATCCGATGTTTCTCTAATTGAACCTGCCGCGCAGCCTCACGAGCCATACGTCTCTTACGAGCATCACAAGGTTCCGGACAATCACATACTTTCTCCACTCCAATACTGCTTAAACCGCCACAGCTCCCTTGTATGCTCTTACGTTTAATCATATAGCCCAACGACATTCCTGCAAAAGCCAGCAGGAAAAAGACGAAGGCTGCAATAAATACTTTCAGCACTTCTTTCCCCTTCTCATTGATTTTTCTGTAGGTATGGCTCAAAGGCTTTACTGTAACGCTCTTCAAAACCATTTTTCGTTTTTATGATCATAAAAACCGGGATACTCAGATTTTCTGCAACTTCCATCCCTTTTTCCGGCCCTAAAACATTCAGTCCAGTAGATAGGCCATCAGCACTCATACAAGCTGGAGCAATTACCGTAATAGAGACTAAATTATGAGAAATAGGGTTCCCCGTTTTTGGATCAATCGTATGAGAATAGCGCACACCATTTTGTTCAAAGTAATTACGGTAATCACCAGAAGTCGCTATCGACATATTCCCAGGCATTATCACTTCCTGAGCATTTTGAGCCATGCCGGTGTCAGATGGCTTTTCAATCGCAATCCGCCACGGCAGATCTTTACCATTACGACCTGATGTACGGACTTCACCACCAATATCAACCATATAATCTTTGATATTCTGCGATTCCAAATATTCAGCAACAACATCTACGCCATAACCTTTAGCAATAGATGATAAATCGATATACAGCTCTGGAACGGTTTTAATCAGGTTATTACCTTCTACCACGAGTTTATCTATCCCAATCCATTCACGGCGTTTTTCCAATTCACTCGCAGAAGGTGCTTTCGTCACGTGCCCCTCAGGACCAAACCCCCATAAATTAACCAATGGGCCAACCGTCACATCCAATGCGCCATCCGTCAATTTATTAATGTAGATCGCCTCTTTAACCACTTTGGCTGTCGCGGGCGATACAGGGAACGGCCGATCAATTTGACGGCTTTGATTAAAACGACTCAATTCAGAATCAGGGCGATATGTCGACATCTGATCGTTAACTTCTTCCAGCAAACGATCAATCTCTTTTTGTAACATTTCTGGCGAAGGTGCCGACGAACCCGTGACAAATTTAATGGAATAGTAAGTCCCCATTGTTTGTCCACGAATATTTTTCTGCTCCAGACCATCACATGCCGCCAGCAGCAATACGGCAAACATTAATGCTATCCAGCTACTTATCTTTTTACGCACAGTTAATTACTCTTTCCGAATTGTTAGCGCCCACAAAATTGTGGGCGCCAATCATTAAAATCAAACTATTTATGGCTTATCAGCCACCGAAATCATCCAACATGATGTTTTCATCCTCGACACCAAGATCTTTCAACATCTTGATCACCGCAGCATTCATAACCGGAGGCCCACACATGTAGAATTCACAATCTTCAGGAGCCGGATGATCCCTCAAATAATTCTCATACAGAACATTATGGATAAAACCGGTGTAACCATCCCAGTTGTCCTCAGGCAGTGCATCAGATAAAGCTACATTCCAGGTAAAGTTTTCATTTTCCGCCGCTAGCTGATCAAAATCCTCTGTATAGAACATTTCACGTTTAGAACGGGCGCCATACCAGAAGCTAATCTTACGTTTGGAATTCAATCGCTTAAGCTGATCAAAAATATGAGAACGCATTGGCGCCATACCTGCGCCACCACCGATGAAGATCATTTCCGCATCAGTATCTTTTGCGAAAAATTCACCGAACGGACCAGAGATAGTCACTTTATCACCAGGTTTCAGTGACCAAATATAAGAAGACATAATTCCCGGCGGCGCTTCCGAATTTCTTGGCGGCGGCGTCGCAATACGAACGTTAAGCATGATAATACCGTGCTCTTCCGGGTAGTTTGCCATTGAGTAAGCACGAATTGTTGGCTCTTTCACCTCAGAGACAAAGCGGAATAAATTAAATTTATCCCAATCCTCTCGGTATTCTTCCGGCACATTGTAATCGGAGTAACGAGCAATATGTGGTTGAGCTTCAATCTGAATATAGCCACCAGCACGGAAAGGCACAACTTCCCCATCAGGGATCTTCAATTTCAGCTCTTTAATGAAAGTTGCTTTGTTATCATTGGAGATAACTTCACATTCCCATTTCTTAACACCGAATATCTCTTCCGGTAATTTAATTTTCAGGTCCTGTCTTACATTGACCTGACAAGCCAGACGACAACCCTCTTTCGCTTCACGCTTGCTAATGTGAGAAAGCTCTGTCGGCAGAATGTCACCGCCGCCATCTTTAATCTTTACCCGGCATTGACCACAAGAACCACCGCCGCCACAAGCAGAAGAGACAAAAATCCCCTGGCTTGACAACATATTTAGCAATTTATCCCCGGCTGGAGCGGTAAAGCTCTTTTCCGGATCGCCATTAACTTCAACTCTAATATCCCCAGTGTTAACTAACTTTGATTTTGCGAACAAAATCAGTGCCGTCAGTACTAACACAATTAGGGTAAACATCACTACGCCTAAAATTATTATATCCATGAATGCTTCTCGCCTTTATAACTGCACACCAGAGAAGGACATAAAACCCAATGCCATCAAACCCGTAGTGACAAAGGTGATCCCCAATCCTTTCAGACCTGCCGGAACATCAGCATATTTCATTTTTTCACGGATAGAAGCCAGCAGAACAATTGCCAACATCCAACCTATACCTGAGCCAAAACCATACACGATGGATTCAGAAAAGTTATAGTCACGCTGCGCCATGAAAGAGACACCACCAAAAATCGCACAGTTAACGGTAATCAGCGGCAGAAAAATGCCGAGCGCGTTATAGAGTGAAGGGAAATAACGATCAAGGATCATTTCAAGAATCTGCACTAACGCAGCAATCACGCCAATAAACGTAATAAAGTTCAGGAAGCTGAGATCAACCCCTTCAACCAATGCGCCGTCACGCAATACCAAGTTATACACCAGATTATTAGCAGGAACAGAGATCCCTAAAACCACCGTGACGGCAATACCCAGACCAAACGCTGTTGCGACATTTTTCGATACCGCCAAAAAAGTACACATACCGAGGAAGAAAGCCAACGCCATATTCTCAATAAAGACGGCGCGGACAAACAGGCTTATAAAATGTTCCATGTTGTCAGTTACTCCTTCTCAACCTGCGCCGGTTTCAAAGTCCTCAGACCCCAAATCAGCATACCAATAATGAAAAACGCGCTAGGTGCCAACAGGAACAAACCATTAGGCTGATACCAACCCCCATTCTGTACCGATTCCATCACGGTAATCCCGAACAGTTTGCCGGAACCAAACAACTCACGCAGGAAACCAACCAGTACCAGAATAACCCCGTAACCTAAACCATTACCGATACCATCCATAAAGCTCTCAATAGGTGGAGACTTCATGGCATAAGCTTCCGCACGTCCCATCACGATACAGTTAGTAATGATAAGGCCAACAAATACAGACAACTGCTTGGAAATTTCATAAGCATAAGCCTGCAAAATCTGATCTACCACGATAACCAGCGATGCAATAATCGCCATCTGTACAATGATTCGCACACTGCCAGGGATGTAATGACGGATCAACGAGATAAAAAAGCTGGAAAAGGCAGTAACCAATGTTACCGCTATTGTCATTACCAACGCCGTTTCCAACTTGGTTGTTACCGCCAGCGCTGAGCAAATCCCCAGAACCTGCAATGCAATCGGGTTGTTATCCAAGAGCGGCCCAAGAAGGACTCGTTTTATTTCTTTACTATCAGCCATCTTTCAACGCTCCTTCGCGTACTTTTTTCAGGAACGGACCAAAACCGTTATCCCCTAACCAGAAATTAAACATATTCTGGACACCGGCAGAGGTGAGGGTCGCACCAGACAAGCCGTCAACACCATAAGAGTCATCGGCGGCAGCACCGCCACGAACAATTTTAATCGCCGGATTGCCCTCATCGTTATACAGTTTTTTACCTATCCACTTTTTACGCCATTGCGGGTTATCCACTTCTCCCCCCAATCCCGGCGTTTCGCCGTGCGAATAATAGGTGATGCCGCGGGCCGTTTTACCGTCCACATCAACGGAGATAAAAGCATACATGACAGACCACAGGCCAGAACCATAAATAGGCAGAACGATTTCGCGAGTTTTACCCTGCTCATTTTTCACCAGATAGATTTCAGCCATATTGGCGCGACGGCGGATTTTCGCCAAATCCTTTTCAGGTGGTAATGCAATACTAGTATCATCACTGCGCAATGCATCGTTCAGGTTAAACTTGCCCTGACTGCTTTCAAATGTTGCAGTATCCAGATTCAACAACTCGGTTTTAATACGGCTTTTGAATGTTTCTTTAACTTCATCGGCACTCATCTGAGGCTTGAGTAATCCAGCAACATCGAGGATATTACGCTGTTTATCCATCAATTTTTGTTCCTGTTGCTGAGATTTCAGCCCTACCGCAGAACCTGCCACCACAATTGAGCAAACGAGGCATAGCACAAAAACAACGATAAATGTTCTGCCCACGCTGTCATTATTTTTAGGTTTATCATTAGCCACGGGCTTTTCTCCGCTTAATATTGGCTTGCACTACCAGATAATCAAACAATGGCGCAAACAGGTTTGCGAACAGAATCGCCAGCATCATACCTTCTGGATATGCCGGGTTGACAACCCTGATCAGAACACACATCACACCAATCAGAATGCCGTACCACCATTTACCTTTATCGGTAAATGAAGCGGATACCGGATCGGTTGCCATAAAGATCATACCAAAGGCGAAGCCACCCAGAACCATATGCCAATACCACGGCATAGCAAACAATGGGTTAGTCTCTGAACCGATAGCGTTAAATAGGTAGGAAGTCGCAACCATACCCAACATCACCCCGGCGACAATGCGCCATGAAGCAATACGGGTAAACAGAATCATCGCACCGCCAATGAAAATCATCAGCGTAGACACTTCACCGATAGAGCCGGGGATATTACCAATGAAAGCATCCATCCAGGTGATAGGTTGACCGGTCACGGTATTCACTAATCTCTGACTACCACCAGCCGCCCATTGAGATAACGGGGTCGCGCCAGAGAAACCATCAACCGCAGTCCATACCAAGTCTCCCGAAATCTGTGCCGGATAAGCAAAGAATAGAAAAGCGCGGCCAGCCAGTGCCGGGTTCAGGAAGTTACGGCCTGTACCACCGAAAACCTCTTTCGCAACGACAACACCGAATGTAATACCTAGCGCCGCTTGCCATAGAGGAATCGTCGGCGGAACAATCAACGCAAATAAAATCGAAGTAACGAAAAATCCTTCGTTAATTTCATGTTTACGGATGATGGCAAACAGTACTTCCCAGAAGCCGCCAACGACGAATACAACGATGTAAATAGGAAGAAAATAAGTCGCGCCAAGCAACATTTCGCTACACCAGCTAGCACCTGGCGTCAGTGACGCACCAAAAAACTGAGCAACACGATAGTGCCAGTCAGATGCCAGAATTTGCTGTAATTCCGCGCCACTGTACAAATGATACAGCGCAGGGATCGCCTGCTGACCAACGTTATACATTCCCCAGAACATTGCCGGGAATACCGCCAGCCATACCATGATCATCATACGCTTTAGATCGATAGCATCACGGACATGAGCACGACCAGAAGTTACTGTACCTGGTGTATAGAAAACCGTCGTTACCGCTTCATACAGCGGATAATATTTTTCTAATTTGCCCCCAGGCTCAAAGTGGCGCTCAATTTTTTCAAAATAGTTTTTCAGGCCCATGAAATCATCCTTCCTGCTCAATCTTAGTCAGCACTTCACGCAGTACCGGACCATATTCATATTTGCCAGGACAGACATAGGTACAAAGCGCCAAGTCTTCCTCATCTAACTCCAGACAACCCAGTGCCTGAGCACTATCGGTATCGCCCACCAGCAGATCCCGCAGCAAATGCGTCGCCATAATATCCAAAGGCATAACACGCTCATAGTTACCGATTGGCACCATAGAACGTTCGCCGCCATTCATTGTGGTTGAAAAAGCAAAACGCTTATTTTTAAGGAAATGACCAATGGTGGTGCGGGTGATGGAAAATTTATCGGCGCCCGGAATGATCCAACCAAATAGCTCTTTTTCACGACCTTCACGCAAAACAGAAACTAACGTGTGGAAACGGCCAAGATAGTGATGAACTTCATCTGACTGAGTACCGCACAATACGGAGCCTGAAATAATACGGTTTTCACCCTCTTTAAGCTGATCCTGAGTTAACTCAAGCAGATCAGCCCCTAAGCAGGTACGTATAAGACGTGGTTTCTCAACCTGTGGACCGGCCAGCGCGATGACACGATCAGTATAAAGGGTGCCGGTAGTGAATAATTTACCGATAGCAATCACATCCTGATATCCCAAGTGCCATACCGTTTTAGTCGCACTGACGGGTTCAATAAAGTGAATGTGAGTTCCAACTAATCCCGCAGGATGCGGACCTGAGAACTGATTATAAGTGATTTGTGCATCATTACTGACACCCGGCAAGTTTCCTGCACTATGGCAAACATGGACTTTACCTTCGGTCAGTTTAGTCAGCACATTCAGACCATCAACAAAAGCCTCTTTATCGGTAGCAATAATAACCTGTGGATTTGCAGCCAGAGGCTGAGTATCCATAGCGGTTACAAAAATCGCTTTTGGCGAGGAGCCGGGAGCAGGACTTCGGCTGTAAGGACGGGTACGTAATGCGGTCCATAACCCGGAATCGATAAGATTCTTTTCCACTTGTTCTCGGGATAACTGAAAAAGTTGAGAACGATCATAACGGTCAAAATCAACCTGTTCGTCTCCCGTTATCTCAATCACGATTGACTGCAAAACACGTTGTTCACCACGATTAATCGCCACAACCTGTCCACAGGCCGGACTGGTGAAAACTACACCTGGATTCTTTTTATCTTCAAAAAGAATCTGGCCCTTCTTAACATGCTCACCTTCTTTAACCAACATAGAAGGACGCATTCCAACATACTCTTCACCCAACAGTGCTACATGGCGAATCGTCGGACCGTCTTCTATTACTTGAGCAGGCGCTCCTGCAATCGGGAGGTCGAGTCCTTTTTTAATTTTAATCATAAGATTTGCACAAGTTTATCAATTAAATCATATGCTACAGATTACCTGGTGGTAACATAGCCACTCTATAAAAAACCCCTTAAGTCACGAATCGTGCCCAGGTTATTATTCTCCGATAATTGTTACGATTTTCTTTTAATCTCCAGGCGGTAATTTTAACATCTCCCTTCTTGGCCTGTCTGACTAATCAAGTGATTTAGTTCAAGCAAACAGGAATAATTTTGGCACTGAACGATTAATTACTCGCAAAAAACGAATTATTATATCATCTTTACCGACACCTGATTGTATTTTAACCTAACAATCACTTTGTAGTGATAAAGTTATCATCGTCATTTTCTATTCACAAAGTCGATGACTCATGGCAATCTTAAGCTAAATTTTTAGTCAGCTCACTACGTCGCTATATGGTAGTCACATGAAAAAAACTGCGGTTTTTCCTGCAATAATATTGTTGTTTTCTAATTCACTCGCTCCTGTCTATTCTCAGGATACTTTAGTTCAATTAAAGCAAAACTACCCTGCGCAGACCGGCGCTCCCGTCTTTATCCAAATCTTCAAAGAAGAGCGGATACTGGAGCTTTATACTAAAAATAGTCATGGAAGCTACCAATTGTCTAAAAGCTACCCCATCTGTAATTACTCTGGCGGCCTTGGTCCCAAAACCACAGAAGGCGATCTGAAAAGCCCGGAAGGATTCTATCGTGTAAAAACCCATCAACTCAATCCAAATAGTCGGTATTACCGATCTATTAACCTTGGTTTTCCCAATGAATACGATAAATTCAGAGGCTATTCCGGCAACTATTTAATGATCCACGGAGAGTGTAAATCTGTCGGTTGTTACGCTATGACTAACGGTTACATGGATGAAATCTACGATTATGTAGAAAGTGCATTATTGCGCGGGCAATATGAAATTAATATCAGTATTTATCCATTCAGAATGACGCCTCAGAATATGTTACGCCACCGTTCATCCTCCCATTATATGTTTTGGCTACAGTTGCAACCGGCCTATGAGTATTTTGTAAAAAATCACCAGCCGGCAACAATCAGCGTCATTAACGGTCAATATGCGGTTAATCCTACACCTGACAAATCGCCACTTTTGCAGCATCAATCACAATACGCGTTCACCAAGATGAAATAATGCATAGCTACCCGGATCAATACGATTCCAGTCTTCATTACCGGTTAACGGTTGGGTAACAATAACAGAAACAACATCATCCGGCTGTGTATGCTGTTGAAAATCAATTTCAACATCCTGATCGAGAAGTTTTGCTTTTCCAAACGGCGCCCGACGGGTAATCCAATAGAGGTTGGTTGAGCAATATGCCATCACAAAACGCCCATCTGACAGCAACATATTGAATACGCCTTTTTTGCTGAGTTCGTCCGCTAATGAAGCGATAAAACGAAAAACCTGAGGCCAATTGGAAGGGGTTCTTGGATATTTTTGTGAAAGTTGATGCAAAATCCAGCAAAAAGCATGTTCACTATCCGTTTGCCCAACGGGACGATACTGACCCGTTTCAAGCTGCCGATAGCCCCGAAGCTGCCCATTATGGGCATAAGTCCAGTTGCGTCCCCATATCTCACGAATGAAAGGATGAGTATTTTCCAACGCGACATTACCGCGGTTAGCCTGCCGGATATGAGAAACCACCACTCTGGATTTAATCGGGTACTCTTGTACGAAGCGAGCAACAGGCGAATTGTAACTTGGTTGATGATCTTTAAATGTGCGACAGCCCCGCCCCTCATAAAATGTGATCCCCCAACCATCTTTATGGGGCCCGGTATGACCACCCCGTTGGATCAGACCACCTAAACTAAAGCAGATATCTGTTGGCACATTTGCGCTCATGCCAAGTAACTCACACATTGCCCACCTCTGTAGCCTGTAAAATCAGGCTTTAATCATCTCTTTTTCGATAAGTTGAATCAGGATATGAATAACTTTGATATGAATTTCCTGAATACGATCTGCATAACCAAAATGCGGGACACGAATTTCCACATCAGCGGTTCCCGCCATTTTACCGCCATCCTTGCCTGTCAGCGTAATAACTTTCATGCCTTTTAAGCGGGCAGCTTCAACTGCTTTGATAATATTACCGGAATTACCGGAAGTGGAGATACCCAGTAACACATCTCCCTCTTTTCCAACCGCTTCCACATAACGAGAAAAAACAAATTCATACCCGAAATCATTACTGACGCAGGAAAGGTGGCTGACATCAGAAATCGCAATCGCCGGATAACCAGGGCGATTTTCGCGGTAACGGCCGGTCAATTCTTCGGCAAAATGCATCGCATCACAATGCGAACCCCCATTACCACAGGACAGTACTTTGCCACCCGTTTTAAATGAATCAGCCAGTAATACCGCTGCTTTTTGAATTGCTTCAATATTTGCATCGTCACTTAAAAACTTTGCCAGCGTATCCGCGGCTTCGTTCAATTCACTACGGATCAGGTCTTGATACATAGGCTCCTCACTTCGGTCAGGTAATCTTTAATGTTGTGCCGGATGGCAGTTTACCGGATCAAGAGAATTGAAAGAAGACAACATCACGTTTCTGGAGAATTAATCCGCTGCCGATCACCACGAGTTTGTGAGCTAGATTGTAATTAAGATGTAAAGATATTGCTAAAAACAATTTCATGGTCTAAAAAGAGAAGAACACCCTAACAGGTCCGACCTCTGATGACTTACCTGACCCTGAGATTAACCAGGAGCTTTTATTATGACCACATTGAGTATTATTCTATTCTTAGTATTGATTGGGATACTTTGCTATCACAAAGTCAATCTCAGTCTCAGCAGCCTACTGCTCCTTGTCTATACCGTCTTGATGGGCGCTATTGATGCATGGAGCTACTGGATGTTGTTACCAACGGCCATTATTCTGTTCCCACTGAATTTTGCGCCAATGCGCCACTCCTTATTGACTGTTCCGGCCTTAAAAGCCTTCCGTAAAGTAATGCCAAGTCTATCTCGCACGGAAAAAGAAGCTCTTGATGCAGGTACCACCTGGTGGGAAGGCGAACTATTCCGCGGTCAACCCGACTGGAAAAAATTACATGACTACCCAAAACCTCAGTTAACCGCTGAAGAACAAGCATTTCTGGATGGTCCGGTAGAAGAAGCTTGCCGTATGACCAATGATTTCCAGATAAGCCATGAACTTGCTGATTTGCCGCCTGAGTTATGGCGTTACCTGAAAGAACAGCGCTTCTTTGCCATGATCATTAAAAAAGAGTATGGCGGTCTGGAATTTTCAGCCTATGCACAGGCGCGAGTCCTGCAAAAATTGGCGGGGACATCCGGCATTCTGGCAATCACCGTAGGTGTGCCTAACTCTCTCGGCCCGGGGGAATTGTTACAGCATTATGGCACCGAAGAGCAGAAGAACCGCTATCTACCCGGACTTGCCCGTGGCGAAGAGATCCCATGTTTCGCATTGACCAGCCCGGAAGCTGGCTCTGATGCCGGATCAATCCCAGATACAGGCGTAGTCTGTATGGGAGAATGGCAAGGCGAGCAAATTCTGGGTATGCGCCTGACCTGGAACAAACGTTATATCACACTTGCACCTATCGCTACCGTACTCGGTTTGGCTTTCAAACTGTCTGACCCTGACCATTTATTGGGTGATACAGAAGAATTGGGCATTACCTGTGCATTGATCCCGACCAATGTACCGGGGGTAGAAATTGGTCATCGCCATTTCCCACTGAATATTCCATTCCAGAATGGGCCAACTCGCGGTAAAGATATCTTTGTTCCGATCGACTACATTATTGGCGGGCCAAAAATGGCCGGACAAGGCTGGCGCATGCTGGTTGAATGTCTGTCTGTCGGCCGCGGTATCACTCTGCCGTCAAATGCAACCGGCGGTCTGAAAAGTGTCGCTATGGCGATTGGCGCATACTCTTATATCCGCCGCCAATTCAAAATGCCAATTGGTAAAATGGAAGGGATTGAAGAACCACTGGCACGCATTGCCGGTAACGCCTATTTGATGGATGCCGCTTCAACGCTTGCAACAACCGGTATCATGCTAGGTGAAAAACCCTCTGTGTTATCCGCTATCGTCAAATATCACTGCACCCACAGAGGCCAAAGATCTGTTATTGATGCAATGGATATTGCCGGTGGTAAAGGTATTTGCCTTGGTCCATCCAACTTCCTTGCTCGCGCTTACCAAGGCGCACCTATCGCCATTACCGTTGAAGGCGCCAATATTCTGACCCGTAACATGATTATCTACGGTCAGGGAGCTATCCGCTGCCATCCTTATGTTCTTGATGAAATGGCTGCGGCTGAAAATAATCGTATCAAAGACTTTGATAAGGCACTGTTTAGCCACCTTGGTCACGTTGCCAGTAACATGTTACGCAGCTTCTGGCTTGGCTTAACCAATGGCCGCACCAGCAGCACACCGGTCAGTGATGCAACACGCCGTTACTATCAGCAACTAAACCGCTTGAGTGCCAACCTTGCGCTATTATCAGATGTGGCAATGGGGGTATTAGGTGGTAGCCTGAAACGTCGTGAACGTGTCTCCGCCCGTCTTGGCGATGTTCTGAGTCAAACCTATCTGGCTTCCGCGACGTTAAAACGCTATGAAGATGAAGGTCGTCAAAAAGAAGATTTACCGCTCGTTCAGTGGGCCGTTCAAGATAGCTTATATCAAGCAGAACAGGCGATAGATAATTTACTGAGCAACTTCCCGAATCGTCTGGTTGCCGGTCTGATGCGTGTTATCGTCTTCCCTCTAGGGCGTGTACATTCAGCACCATCCGACCATCTGGATCACAAACTAGCTCAGATCTTACAACAACCTTCGGCTACCCGTGATCGCATTGGCCGAGGTCAATATCTGACACCAAGCGAGCACAATCCTCACGGATTACTGGAAGAAGCTCTGCACGATATTATTGCCGCAGAACCTATCCATGCCCGTTTGAGTCGCGAAGCAGGTAAACGCCTTGGTTTTACTCGCCTGGATAAACTGGCAGAGCGCGCACTCGCAGAACGTAAGATCACGCCAGACGAAGCCGAAATTCTGAAACGTGCCGAAGCAAGCCGTCTACGTTCTATTAACGTTGATGAGTTTGAACCAGAAGTACTGGCTGTCGCAGCCCCGGTCGAAAAGCCGAGAACAAAAGCGGCCTAAAACTGACGATTAAAGAGAATTAAGAGCTAAATTAATCATGGGGCGATATCTTAAAGTATCGCCCCAGATTGTTGGATAACCCATTTAAAAAAACAAGGGATGTTTTCACATCATCGAAAATTTCAGATAATGTGTTGTCGTTTATTGGCTTTCTCCGATGCTTTAATCGCATTAACAAGGGTGAAAGGTCTGACAGATTAATATAAGTGAAAGCAACCAACGCAGCAGTGATTTAAAGAATGAAGAGAATAAATCAGCCAGTAAATAACCTGATGATATAAAAATACCCTCTTATATCTTTTCGAATAGTCAGATCTTTTTCAGGGCTTAAACCCGGGTAAATTAACCGTTTTACCTATTCTTTATTGCGCTATTTTTTTATGACTTACTTTGTAAAATAACGACTAGAAAACTTTTTAATGCCCGTAAACTGATAGTTAAGTTTTCTCATTTTTCCTTTCTGTATGTAATTTTTTTAGGTTTAAAACCAGCGAGGATAACAGATAAACCAATGGTATTAAAAACAACGTTAACTTCTTTAATAATCTTTAATTTTTTTAAGTGTTTTTATGCTTTTTAACTGATAATTCGTTTAATACGGTTAATCCTGTTAAATGTTTTAATATAATCGCACGTTTTTGTTATTGGGTTAATGTTATTATTTTGTCACCTTATTAATTCAATCTCAAACCCGTTTTTCTTGATGTTTTTTCTTCCAATGTCAGAAGAGCATCGAATCTTTTACTCGCTTTAAAAAATCTTTAATCACTGCTTTTTACTTTTAATGATTAAATTTTTTACCTGTTTTCTCATGGTACTCTGGTTTTGTTTTCCAGATTTTAAAACCATATTGACAGACGAAAAATGGCTTTCCTTAACCATTTTTTATGAAAATTGTGTAAATACCTATGATTATCAGGCAGTGGACAATCTGTTATTCCCACATATTTTCCGCTTCCCGTATCAAATGCCAGAGGGTTGTGCCCGGTTTTGTACCTGGAACATCAAAAGACATCGTACCCTGAGCAAAGAAGTACTGTTTGCCCGGCAAGCTATCGGTTTGCCAGATCCCGCTGACCAGTGCAGGGTGGTTGCCTCTCAGAGGAGTCACTTGCAGCGGTCCCCGGTCATAACGGGCATACCAGGCCAGGGTGGAAGTTGAATTAAAATGACCCTCACCATAGAAGTGCAATGAATGGCCTTCACGGGGTATCACCCGTATCGGACGTATCAACTGGTTAATGGCAAAATAACTCTCCGGGACACTGCCCGGCAGTGGCGTTAAGTCCGGGTATTCACCGGCACGGATTATCAGGCCATCACGGTAAGAACTAATCACCACATCCCGGTAGGGGCGCAGCACCTGACGTATCCAGTATTCCCCACCCAGTCGGTTTACAAAGCGTTTGGACAGCAGGGTGATCCAGTTAATGCCCCGGATAGAGTGTCCATACTGTAATTTAGCTGTGTGCACTGCGGAGTTCACTTGTAGGGAAGGGTAACGTTGCGCCAGTTGATACTCTAAAGGAAAGTAATCATGGTAATCTCTGGGGATGACCAGGCTGTAGCCACAATCCCCACTGTCCGGTTCGAGTTGTTCACATAGAAACTCCAGCCAGGCCATAAAACGAGCCATGCCCTCTTGTTCTTTTAGGTAATCCCAAGGAAATGTCAGGCTTAGGTAAGAGCTACTATCGTCACCATCAGCTTCATCGGAATCAAGGTAACGCATCAGATAGCGAGGGGCTTCATAGAGATTTTTGGCATCACTGACTACCCAACTAGAGGGCTGGTTTTTTTTTCCGATTAAGAATGCCTTCTTCAACTTTGGCAATATTTTCTGGGGAATATTTTTTTAATCCCTCCAGCGAATGACGATGAAAACGCAGGTAGGTACCAAATTCTTCGCGAAAGCGCCGGTAGCAGGCCAGAATGCGCTGTTTTTTCTCCGAGGTGTAGCCTTGTTTAAAAAACAGGGTGATAGAAATCCCAAGACGAGAAACGGTCAGCCCATCGCCATTGAGGAAGGTAAACGCGGTCAGTTGTGATTTCAACTGGGCAAAGTAATCTGAAGTATCCATATTTTCTCCGTTAATTATGAAGCGGTGGAGAGTGTCACACTCGCTAATATTGCCAGAACAGCAGCTAACGCCGCAGCGCTAACTGCGGTGGCGGCAGCTAAAATTTCCACCAGTGCAATCAATGCGGCAGCGACAGCAAGGGTGACAAGAATAACAACGGCAACACCGGCAATAATCACCACCATTTCCAGCATGCCTTCACCCACCTCTTTCAATATCTGCATCCAGCTAATGTTTTTTAGCTCTTCCAGGGTGATATCTGAACCCTGTTGCACCGTCTGCCACCGGGCTTTTATCTCACTCTCCGTCCAGGTCACGATTTTCCCCGTTTGTTCATTAACCCAAGAAAAAGCGTAACTGACCTGATGGCTTATCGGGTCGATAATTTCTTCACACACCCACTTGCCGGCTTGATTGAACCAGGTACCAAACTGGGCAAGGAGTTCGCGGGTACTGTTACGGATATAATCCAATCCCTGCTCTGTTAGGCTAGCCACTTCCTGCCCAAGGATAACCCAGTCTTCATAGCTGGGTAAAAACGACCAGTGGGAAGTACTGAGAAGCGGTGGATTTTTTGTCAGGGGTTGCGGAATAGTCCCCGGCACGCCCTCTGTGGGAGGTGTGGGTAAATCTTCGTCATCAGGAGGTGAACCCGGTGGTAGAGGGGCTAGTGGTATGGGATTTTTATAGTGTTGGGAACCGGGTTGATAATGTTTTCGCCACGCTTCATCATACTGTTTTTGCTCTTCTGTACGGTTATCGATGATACGCATCACACCAAAGCGGTCTTCGGTCGCAATCTGGATATAATCTATTTCTTGATCGTCAGAGAGATCATCCCCCGGAAATTTCACCTCAATCAACATTTTCAGATTATCGGGGTGCACAGAACCATCAAAGTAGGTGGCATTTCTGCCCGGCCAGCGAAGAGCCTCATTTTTAACCAGAATAATATCGGGGCGCCGAATACGTTTAACCCCAAATTTCTCCGCGTCTTCGGCAGAAGGTCGGGCAAACGGATTACTGGATTGCGGTAAATTATCACCATAACGCTGCTTAGAGTCTTGACTGGTCGCCAGCATGGGTAAGGGGACATCTTGCTCTCCTCGGATAGCAAACACCACTTCCGCTTTATAGGGCCACAGGAAGTCATGTTTGAGTTCCTCAACCTTAATCAACCCACTCATAATGACCTGATTAAGAAAGCGAATAGCCCCCAGTTTGGTGATAATCATTGCCGGCAGACGCAAAGCGTATTCGGCTTTTTCCGCCAGATAACAGGGGTCTTCATCGGCGGGAAAGACCCCTATTTCCATCGTACAGGTGATTGATGTGACAGCCGGGCACATTTTGCCGCTATTGGATATTGCCATACTTACTTCTCCATAAATCCCATAATACTCTACCAGCGTGTTACCACCGGCCCGGTTGCAGATTTTCGTCAGCCTCATTCTGTCCGGTCAGGGTTCTGCCCATCGTGTCGGTTCTACCTGAGATGGCCTTACTACTAACCAGTTAATATCTGATTAATAGTGCAACAGATTTAATTTAAAAATATATAGGAATATTCCGAAAGTTATAAAAATAAGTGTGTTTTATCGCCGAAATTTAACGATTTATATTCATTAATTTAATATTTTAGAATACAAATAAATTTGCAACCAATAGTGGTATCGGTTTTATATATCACATGCTTTTTAAGGAAATGCTGTCGGACTGACAGGATTAAGGGATAGGTTTATCAACAGACAGGACGATACCTTAAAGTATCGCCCCATCTTTTATGGTGTAGAGGGACAGGGTACTTCTTCCAACGCTAATAACTCTTCAATTGTTTGGCGACGGCGAATTAATTGGGGGCTACCATTAACAAATAACACCTCAGAGATCAGCGGGCGGCTGTTGTAATTGGAAGACATTGACGCACCATAAGCACCAGTATCATGAAAAACCAGATAGTCACCAACCCGAACCGGCGGCAACGCTCTTGGCGCAATGCCTCCCCCCTCAATCTGTGTAAAGATATCGCCAGATTCACATAACGGCCCCGCAACTAATGTTTCTTGCAATGAAAATTGCTCAATCTTACGTCCATCAGCAGGCAAAACTGAAATATGGTGATAACTGCCATACATTACCGGGCGCATTAAGTCATTAAATCCCGCATCCACCAGCACATAATTACGGTTCCCCATCTGCTTAACCGCCCGAACTTCTGTCATCAAAATGCCAGATTCCGCTACCAAAAAACGTCCCGGTTCAATTTCCAGCTCAACTTTATGACCTAAATGCTGCTCAATTCTTTTACGCGCATCATCCCACAACCCAAAATAATGAGCGATATTGATTTGCTCATCTCCCTGATGATAAGGGGTCGATAAACCACCGCCGGCTGAAATCGCCTGAATATCTTCACCACAAAGAATAACCTGTTCAACCATCGCATTGCATACACTGGAAAGATGATGATAATCAACACCAGATCCAATATGCATATGTAAACCAAGCAATTTCAATCCATAGTGGCGTATTTTCTCAATCGCTCGTGGAAGATCCTGATACCAAATACCATGTTTGCTATTTTCCCCTCCCGTGTTCGTCTTCTGGCTATGACCATGACCGAACCCGGGATTAATCCGCAGCCATACCGGATGCCCTTGTTTACATTGACCAATCTGTTCCAACATATCGATAGAACCCGCATTAACCGGAATATCCAATTTGGTCACTTGTTGCAACGTCGGCACATCGATTAAATCAGCAGTAAAAACAATGTCTGACACTTCTTGCCCTGGACAAAATCCGGCCCGCAAAGCACGCTCAATTTCCCCTAGCGAAACAGCATCAACTTTCACACCATACTCACGCATCAGGCGCAAAATATGAGTATTAGAACAAGCTTTCTGAGCAAACCTGACGACATCAAACTGAAATAATAATTTGATTCTTTGGATAATTGTTTCACTATCGTAAACCCATAATGGAGTACCGTACGTTTCTGGCAGACGACTCAAATTCTCCGGTATCAGATTAGGACAACTATTGCAGGTAAAATCGGGGGTAAAAGTACTCATCAGGGTTTCTCTCACAAAGTCAGCAGATAACCCATTATTGACAGCAAAAAACAGGAATAAAAATATCCATTTCGTTATAGTCTATTCATCTGTGATATAGAATTATCATTTGAAGGAACAATTTATGTCTTCTTGTTCATGGCGCCATATTGAAATCTTCCATGCGGTAATGACGACAAAAAACCTGACAGAAGCGGCTATTTTATTACAAACATCACAACCAACCGTCAGTCGTGAATTAGCACGATTTGAGCACCTAATAAAATTCAAACTATTTGACCGAGTAAAAGGCCGCCTGCATCCGACAGCACAAGGATTACGCCTTTTTGAAGAAGTTCAGCGCTCTTATTACGGACTCGAAAGAATAATGAATGCGGCTGACAATATACGTAAATTTCAACATGCTCAGCTTTCCATTGCTTGCTTGCCAGTATTTTCTCAATCACTGTTACCGAAAGTTTGCCGCCACTTCACCCGTCAATACCCTGATACTAATTTAACCATCATTCCACAGGAATCACCGCTATTAGAAGAGTGGCTCTCAGCTCAACGCCATGATCTGGGTTTGACAGAACATTTGCAGACACCACCCGGTACACAGAGAGAAACATTGATCACACTGAATGAAATTTGCGTATTGCCCGCCGAGCATCCTCTCAGTCATAAACCGCTATTGACTCCCGAAGATTTCAGCGAGCAAAATTTTATCAGTCTTTCAATAGCGGATAGCTACCGGCAGCTCATTGATGGCATATTCGCAGAACACCATATTCGCCGCCGCCTGATTATGGAAACTCACAGTGCTGCATCAGTATGTGCAATGGTGCGCGAAGGCATTGGCGTTTCTATTGTCAACCCACTGACCGTACTCGATTATCTGGACAGCCACGGCAAATCTGAAATATGCGCTCGCCCATTCAGTATCGATATTCCTTTTACTGTCAGCCTGATAAAGCCCATTCATCGCCCTTCTTCTGCCCCAGTAGATACTTTTATTGAACACCTAAAAGCACAAATTGCCCTGTTTCCTCAAAAACTAAAGTCAGCTTTTCAGCATTAGTGCTTGCCAGTACGGAGAAGAAGCAAACCACTGAACCAGAAAATCCAGTAATGCTCTCAACGTTGCTGGCATATTTTGACGACTGGCATAAATACCATAAATTCCCATCGCCTGAGGTCGATAGTCTGGCAACAACTGAATCAATTTTCCTGACGCCAAATGCGAAGCAACAGAATAATAGGGTTGCATGGCGATTCCCGCCCCTTGCAACGTTGCCTCCATTAATACAACCGATTCATTAGCACTTAAAGTACCGCTAACAGGAACAGAATATTTTTCCCCTCGGCGTTCAAATAACCAAAGACTTTTACCAAAGAAGTTATAAGTCATACAGTTATGCAAAGCTAAATCAGCAGGCTTTTGCGGAAGCATTTTTCCTGCCAGATAAGAAGGAGCGGCACAAACTACAGAATGGCATGTTGATAACGGTCTGGCGATCAAATTCGGCTCCAGATTATTCGTGATGCGTAACGCTAAATCTATCCTCTCCTCGACCAAATTTATTGCCTTATTACTCATTTGCATATCAATAGCTATCTGAGGGTAAATCTGCATAAACTCAGGAATCGCCACAGACAATGCGCTCACCGCCAGAGATTGAGAACTGCTTATCCGCAAAAGACCACTCAGTTCCTGTGCTTCTACAGGTTGATGAACCGGTATCTCTTCCGCCAATTGCAATAATTTACGACTGCGCTGATAGGCGATCTCTCCTGCCGATGTCAGGCTGATCTTTCTCGTTGTACGATGTAACAGACGTACTCCCGCCCATTTTTCCATTTCAGCCAGATAGCGAGATACCATTGCCCGCGACATATCTAACCGTTCCGATGCGGCAATCATGCTGCCTTGTTCTACAATTATAGTGAACACTTGCGCAGCAGTGACTCTATCCATCAATTAGCTCGATTTATGCAACAAATAATTGCCAATTATGCGGTTTTTTCATCGAAAAACGCAACTTATTATGAACCTCATTGACACAACATCAGGAATTCAATCATGACTCGCAAAACAACACTAAATATTGCGCTGGCAGGTATCCTTTCCTTGGGTACCATTTCTCTGGCACAAGCCACTAACCTAAAACTGGATGTTTTCAATCCAGGTGAAAGAAGCGTATTTCCCGTCTCTTCTGAGCTCATCATCGGTGATAGAGAAGTTGTATTGATCGATGCTCAGTTCCAAAAAAATGACGCTGAAGCACTGGCCAGAAGAATTAAGTATACCGGCAGAAAACTGACAACTATCTATATCAGTCAGTCTGATCCTGATTTCTATTTTGGCCTTGATGTACTGACCAAAGCGTTCCCTAACGCAAAAGTCATTGCATCACCAGAAACCATTAAAGAAATCAAAAAGACCAAAGATGGCAAACTGGCTTATTGGGGAGGTGTTCTGAAAGAACAAGCCCCCAAAAAAGTTATCGTGCCGCAACCGTTGGAAGGTAACACTTTTACGGTTGACGGTGAGAAGTTAATCGTCGAAGGTCTTGATGGCCCCGCGGCTGACCGTACTTTTGTTTGGATACCAAAATTAAAAGCGGTAGTAGGCGGTGTCACCGTTTCAGGCAACATTCATGTCTGGATAGCAGATACACAGACTAAAGAGTCCCGTAAAAACTGGATGCAGACATTAGATCGTATAAAAGAGCTGAAACCAACTATTGTGGTTCCAGGACATTTCATTGGTAACACGCCAATGACGTTGGAATCCGTTCATTTCACGCAAAAGTACCTGACTATTTTTGAGAAAGAGCTGGCAAAAGCGAAAGATTCAAAAGCGCTAATAGCCGCAATGGAAAAGCACTATCCAAAACTTGCAGACAAATCCAGTCTCGAGTTAAGTGCCAAAGTGCTGAAAGGCGAAATGAAGTGGCCCCAATAAGTAAATTAACTCTTTTTCAGGAATAAGTAATATGCCCGGAATGACTCTGCATTATATCTACGATCCACTATGTGGCTGGTGTTATGGCGTTTCCTCTCTGATACAAGCAGCAAAAGAGGTCGCAAATGTGAAAATTGAATTGCATGGCGGCGGAATGCTGACAGGGGATAACAGACGCCAAATAGACAGCACATGGCGTGATTATGTCCTTAGTCAGGATAAACGGATCGCAAGCCTTACCGGGCAAATTTTCAGTGAGCAATATGCCACACTGTTAAATGATAAATCACTGATTATGGATTCATTACCACCAATATCAGCCATTCTTGCAGCAGAAGAGTTGGCTGGTAAAGGTGTTGAAATGTTACTGGCAGTACAAAAAGCGCACTATGTTCGTGGATTAAAAATCAGCGAAACTGAAACATTATTGAATTTAGCAAATGAGTTACAGCTTGATTCAGAACTGTTTCAGCAAGAGCTGACACTGAATAATGAGTCAGAAAGTCTCCAACATATTAGGAAAAGCCGTGAACTGTTGGCAGCCGTTGGCGGCTCAGGCTTCCCTACGTTTATTTTAGAAAATAACAGAAACGAGCTATCTATTATTTCTCTTGATAAATACTTGGGACAACCCAAACGTTGGCAAGATGCGCTGATTCACTATCAGTTTTAATACCACCGTTTTAATACCACAATTTTAACTACTGGCGCCCATACATTTTCAACTATCGGGCGCCATTCACAATAACCCATCCATTCCCAATAAGTGCATATAGATCATGATGAGCGCAGAAATGGCTATATAGGGGCCAAAAGCAACAGATTCTTGGTAATTTTCTCGTATTCTCCACATCCAAAAGTACCCAATAAGACCAAACAGTGAGGATAAAAACATTAATAAAGGAATTGCACCAATCCCCAACCAAGCACTAACCGCTGCCATTAACTTAAAATCACCATATCCTAACCCTTCTTTATGACAAATTATTTTGAATAACCAATGGAGTGACCATAAAATCAAATAACCCGCAATAGCACCAACTACAGCTTGTTCAATAGGCACGAAAGTTTGATTCAAATTCAATAATAATCCTAACCATAAAAGTGGATAATTTATTATATCTGGCAATAAATTAATTTTTACATCAATAAAAGAAAGTATAATTAGCATCCAAATAAATATCAAAACTGCATATAAATGTAAATTCAATGGAAAACAAATCATAAAAAAAAGCAGTTATAAACAGTGTTACTAATTCAACCTGAAAATAACCGAAATCTATTTTTTCATATCCATAAATAATTTTAGGAAATACCGATATCATTTTATTCAAACTTATTCCTGCCACTATCCCAACAAAAATAGCCAAAATAACGATTTTAATGTTAAAATCCATTAAACAGATCACCTCCAACATTATTCCATTATGAATATTTTAATTAAATAAAAAAACAAATATCAATTATGTTTTCGACATAAAAATATAGTAATAAACAATGACGTTTTAAAACAATAAAATAAATATAAAATAGTCAAATTAAATATAAATATGCGAGCAGACTCGCAACATTTATTCAGAGATAACAATCCGTATCGAGATAGCTTGATAATTTGATTAAGCCTCCCTTATCATACCCTCCATTATTTATTGTCTTATGTATATCTATACCCCGCAGGAAGGAAAAAAACATGCGCATACCCCGCATCTATCACCCGGAATTACTCTCATCGAATACTGAAATTTATCTGAGTGATGAGGCGGCTAACCATGTCGGGCGGGTACTCAGAATGAGCAATGGTCAACCGTTACAACTATTTGATGGCAGCAATCAGATCTTCAACGCTCAGATCACCGAAGCTAGCAAAAAATCTGTCAAAGTACATATCAGCAATAGCGAACTTGCCGATAATGAATCGCCACTTAATCTCCATCTAGGCCAAGTCATATCCCGCGGTGAGAAAATGGAATTCACCATTCAAAAATCTGTAGAGTTAGGGGTCAATGTTATTACGCCTTTAATTTCTGAACGCTGTGGCTTAAAGCTGGATGGAGAACGGCTGGCTAAAAAATTGCAACAGTGGCAGAAGATTGCTATTGCTGCCTGTGAGCAATGCTGTCGCAACCGTATACCTGAAATTCGCCCAGTGATGCAACTCGAACACTGGTGTGCGGAAGATGATGGCAGTTTGAAATTGAATCTACATCCACGAGCCAGCCAAAGCATCAATACTCTGCCTTTACCCGTAGAAAAAGTACGTTTACTGATCGGCCCGGAAGGTGGATTATCGATAGATGAAATTGCTATGACAGCTAATTACCAATTTACTGATATCCTATTAGGACCACGAGTGCTGAGAACAGAAACGACAGCGCTCACCGCAATTACCGCATTACAAGTGCGTTTCGGCGATTTGGGTTAAGGAGAAAGAATGATCAAACTCGGCATAGTGATGGACCCCATTTCATCCATCAACATCAAGAAAGACACCAGTTTTGCCATGCTATTGGAAGCGCAACGCCGCGGCTGGGAGCTCCATTATATGGAGATGAGTGATCTCTATCTACACCAAGGGGAAGCCCGCGCACGTACCCGCCTATTGCAGGTAGAAAACAACCCACAGCAATGGCATCAGTTCGATAGAGAACAAGATCTGGCACTGGAAACATTGGATGTCATCCTGATGCGTAAAGATCCACCATTTGATACTGAATACATTTACGCCACTTATATTTTGGAACGTGCGGAAGAGAAAGGCACTCTCATTGTCAATAAACCACAAAGCCTGCGCGATTGTAACGAAAAACTGTTCACAGCTTGGTTCCCTGATTTAACACCAGATACATTAGTGACTCGCAATGCCGTTCAGTTGCGAGAATTCCACCAGAAACATGGTGATGTCATCTTTAAACCACTAGATGGTATGGGCGGTGCATCGATATTCCGCCTGAAAAAAGATGATCCAAACGTTGGGGTTATCATTGAAACCCTGACGGAACATGGCAATCGTTTCTGCATGGCGCAAAATTTCTTACCGGCCATCAAAGAAGGCGATAAACGGGTATTAATTGTCGACGGCGAACCCGTTCCTTATTGTCTGGCTCGTATCCCTGCCCAAGGTGAAACCCGTGGTAATCTTGCTGCGGGCGGCCGTGGTGAAGCTCGCCCGCTTTCAGAAAGTGACTGGGCTATCGCCAGAGCTGTTGCTCCGACTTTACAAAAAAAGGGGTTGATTTTTGTTGGCCTGGACATCATTGGTGACAAACTGACTGAAATTAATGTCACCAGTCCGACCTGTGCACGCGAGATAGAAGCCGCTTTCCCTGATATTTCAATCATCGGCATGTTAATGAATGCGATTGAAGAACGGTTAGAGAAATAAAAAATTCTTTTTGCGAATTTGCCTGTCAGGGTTTGTCATTTATACTTTTAGCCCACATACTGTGGGCTAAATAATCCTTACATAGCAAGGTTAATTACTAGAAACAAAATGAATCTACAGCACCATTTTCTTATCGCCATGCCCTCATTATCTGATCCCTATTTCAAACGCTCAGTTGTTTACATTTGTGAACACAATGAAAATGGGGCTATGGGATTGGTGATAAATAAACCTATTGAGCAAATCTCCGTTCGGAAAGTTTTACAAAAGCTGAAAATATCACCAGAAGATCGGGATGAAAGCATCAGTCTAAACAAACCTGTCATGACTGGTGGCCCACTGGCTGAAGATCATGGTTTTATATTGCACACACCAAGACCAGGTTTCAGTTCAAGTATCAAAATTTCCGATGACACAATGATCACCACATCCAAAGATGTCCTTGAAACCCTGGGTACACCACGCCAACCAAAACAGATATTGGTCACATTGGGGTATGCCAGTTGGGAAAAAGGCCAACTTGAAAAAGAGATAATGGAGAATAGCTGGCTAACAGCAAACGCTGATCCACATATTATTTTCAACTCCCCCATTGCGGACCGCTGGCGTGAAGCTGCATCTTTACTCGGTATCAATATCTACAATATTGCGCCACAAGCAGGGCATGCGTAGATGAGTAACCGTACAATAATGGCTTTCGATTTTGGCACCCGCAGCATCGGCGCAGCCATCGGGCAAGAAATCACGGGTACCGCTAGAGCATTAACCTCGTTTAAAGCCACAGATGGTATCCCCAATTGGCAACAAATCGAAAAATTACTTCAAGAGTGGCAACCCGATTTAGTTATCGTTGGTCTTCCCCTTAATATGGATGGCACTGAGCAATTAGTCACAGCGCAAGCACGTAAATTTGCAAACCGGCTGCATGGCCGGTTTGGAGTACAAGTTCAACTCCAAGATGAACGCCTGACAACTGTTGAAGCCCGCGCTCATCTGTTTGATCGAGGTGGTTATAAAGCCTTAAATAAAGGAAAAGTAGACGCTACTTCCGCTGTTATTATTCTGGAGAGCTGGTTTGAACAGCACTACTAAACGCTATTAATAGCGATCAACTAACAGCAATCGTATAACCGCGATTCGCGATTAACTGATAGCATTTTCTTTAATCTTCCTCTCCGTTTGCTCTGCCAGTAATCCCTGCAATTTACGCTGCTGCCAGCCTTGCTCGTAGGTTTGCATCCCACTGGCAGCGCCCGTCTGCATAAGCGTTGTTATTTGATGATTTTTTCCTTCTCGTATCAAATGGCTCACAGCCTGATTAACTACCAATATTTCATATATAGCGACTCGCCCTCCTCCCTGAGCAGAAACTAATTGCTGGGCTATCACCGCTTTCAAACTGCCTGCTAGCTGACTACGCACCCACCCTTTTTCTTCGGCAGAGAAAATATCTACCAATCGGTCAATTGCTTGTACAGCACCTCTGGTATGCAAAGTCGACAATACCAGATGCCCAGTCTCTGCCGCAGTTAACGCCAAGCGTATTGTCTCCTTATCCCGCAACTCCCCCAACAACAATACATCAGGATCTTGCCGGAGAGCCCCTTTTAGCGCTGCCTGATAACTGGGCGAGTCCAATCCAATTTGTCGCTGTTGTATCAGACAATTGCGGCTGTGGTGGATAAATTCAACGGGATCTTCCAATGTAATAATGTGCTGACAACTGTGGCTGTTCAGCATATCCACAATGGCAGTTAACGTTGTCGACTTCCCGCTGCCTGTTGCGCCAGTCACCAGAATCAACCCACTCTCTTCCCGCAAAGCCATTTCACGGATAATTTCAGGTGCTTTTAGCTGTTCCAGAGTTGAACACTGAGCGTGAATTAAACGCAAAACGGCTGACAACCCGGAGTGCTGACGAAAGATATTGCCTCTCAATCGTTGGCCATTTTCTACCTCCAGCGCGAAATCCACATGTCCACCAGTTAATAGCTGTTGTCGCTGATTTTCTGATAAAAATTGTCTACTCCACTCTTCCAACAATAGATTATTTACAGATGGCAGTTGAGTTTGCGGGCAAAGCACTCCATCTATACGTAATACGGGAACTTGTCCAACACAAAGATGCAGATCTGAAGCATTATGCTTTACACTAAGGGCTACTAGCTTATCCATATTCATTTTTTAATCTCCTGAGTCACCATGAACAATATTGAACAAAATTTACAAGATGTCAGGACCCACATAGCCATTGCCGCACAAAAATGCGAACGCGTTCCAGAAGAAATTACCTTGCTTGCAGTCAGTAAAACCAAACCTGTGGAAGATATCGAAAAAGCAATCGCTGCCGGGCAACGCCATTTTGGTGAAAATTATGTGCAGGAAGGTGTAGAAAAAATTGCTTATTTTGCAAATCGTAATGATTTGATATGGCACTTTATCGGTCCGTTACAGTCTAATAAAAGCCGTTTGGTGGCAGAAAATTTTAACTGGTGCCATACCATTGACCGCTTAAAAATAGCACAACGCCTGAACGAGCAACGTCCGAAGGGAATGGAACCGCTGAATATTCTTATGCAAATAAATATCAGTGATGAACAGAGCAAATCAGGTATTCAACTTGATGAGCTACCTACTCTGGCTGCCGAAGTGAACAAACTACCAAACGTAAGGCTTCGGGGTTTAATGGCAATCCCAGCGCCGGAACCTGACTATGAACGTCAATTGGTGGTTTTCAGGAGAATGGAGCAAGCCTTCCTTAACCTGAAAACTAAATATTCTCAAATAGATACCCTCTCAATGGGGATGACTGATGATATGGCTGCTGCGATTAATTGTGGTTCCACATTAGTACGAATTGGAACAGCAATTTTCGGTGCACGTCAGTATCACAATTAACCATTTCAACGCTACGAGGTATTTAATGGAAAAACGTAAAATTACCTTTATTGGTGCAGGTAATATGGCTCACGCCATCATAGCCGGATTAGTAAAAGGAGGGTATCCTGCTGAGCTGATTAATGTCTGCGCACCAAGTAATACTCACCGTGATGCACTAGCAAAAGAGTATGGCGTTAATAGCGGTAGTGACAATATTCACTACGCACAGGAAGCCGACGTTGTTGTTCTGGCGGTAAAACCGCAAATGATGGCAGATGTTTGTCAGACTCTGCAAGAAAAGGTAGATTTCAGTAATAAGCTGGTTCTATCTATCGCCTCAGGTATTTCCGTTGCACGCTTTGATGCTTTATTACAAGACAAACTCAATATTGTCCGTATCATGCCAAACACACCGGCGTTAATTGGTCAAGGGTTGAGTGGATTATTCGCATCTGAACAAGTCAGCCAGTCTGACCGTAATTTCACTCAAGCATTAATGAACAGTGTCGGTAAAACTTACTGGGTAAAAGATGAAAACGGCATCAATGACATTATCGCCGTAGCAGGCAGTGCGCCCGCTTATTTCTTCCTATTTATGGAGTCAATGCAACAGGAAGCAGAACGTTTAGGTTTTGATAGCCAGACAGCCCGTGAAATTGTTTTGCAAACGGCAATAGGTTCTGCGGCACTGGCCGCATCAAATGTAGATCTCCCTTTTGCAACCCTGCGTGAACAGGTAACATCTAAAGGCGGTACTACTGCGGAAGCATTACGTATATTTTATGAAGGCAAATTGCCGGAAACTGTATCCAACGCTATGCAGGCGGCTATTCGCCGGGCGCAGGAAATGGAAAAACAATTTTAATTTTATCAAGGCTGCTAAATGCAATTTTTACACTTTATTCTATCCACAGTTCTGGATTTATACATCGCTGTTTTATTACTTCGTGTATGGATGCAATGGGTTCGTTGTGATTTTTATAACCCATTTGCCCAATTTATTGTGAAAATAACTCAACCGATCGTTCGGCCATTACGCCGGGTCATACCGGCTATTGGTTCGCTTGATACTGCCTCCATTGTTGTCGCTTATGTTCTGGTATTATTTAAATTTATCATGCAACTTTGGTTCAATACCGGTTCGCTTGCTTTCCACACACTTTTCCTTCCTGTCGGGTTAATCGAATTGCTGACAGCAGCAGGTAAACTGGTATTTTGGTTAGTGCTAGCGCGTGCTTTACTAAGCTGGATAAGTCAGGGGCGCAATCCGATTGACTATGTTTTGATGCAACTGACAGAACCGTTGATGGCGCCTATCCGCCGTATTATCCCAACGATGGGCGGCCTTGATTTTTCAGCAATGATCGTCATTTTGATCCTCTACGCCCTGAACTATCTTCGTGCTGATGTTCTCTCATGGTTAATACAGTAAATAAGAATTAAATTGGATTCAAAATAATGCAAAAAGTCGTTCTGGCAACCGGCAACCCCGGAAAAGTTCGTGAACTGGCACAATTACTGGCTGATTTTGGACTGGATATTGTTGCTCAAACTGAATTAGGCGTAGATTCAGCCGAAGAGACCGGGCTGACATTTATTGAAAATGCCCTTCTTAAAGCCCGTCATGCCGCGCAAATTACCGGCTTACCGGCGATTGCGGATGACTCTGGTCTATCCGTAGACATCCTTGGCGGTGCTCCAGGTATCTATTCAGCCCGCTATGCAGGTGAAAACAGCACCGATCAGCAAAATCTAGAAAAACTGCTAGATACGATGAAAGATGTTCCTGATGATCAACGTCAAGCTCAGTTTAACTGTGTGCTGGTTTATATGCGCCATGCCGAAGATCCAACACCGCTGGTATTTCATGGCCGCTGGCCGGGAGTTATCGCACGTCAACCTGCCGGTAATGGGGGGTTTGGTTATGATCCCATCTTCTACATACCGGAATTAGGCTGTACTGCCGCTGAATTAACGGGTGATCAAAAAAATGCCGTTTCGCACCGTGGTCAGGCACTAAAGATGATGTTGGATACACTCAGCAATGCTTAAGCTTCCACCACTCAGTCTTTATATCCATATTCCCTGGTGTGTACAAAAGTGTCCTTACTGTGATTTCAACTCTCATGCATTGAAAGGTGATGTTCCGCATCAGGAATATGTTGACCATTTATTAGCAGATCTGAAAACGGATCTGCCAATGGTCAACGGACGGGAAATTACCACTATATTTATTGGTGGTGGAACCCCCAGCCTGCTTAGCTCACAGGCAATGCAACAATTGCTGGATGGTGTCCGTGCTCTCCTACCGGTATCGCCGCAAGCTGAAATTACTATGGAAGCCAATCCGGGTACTGTGGAAGCTGACCGTTTTAGTGGTTATCAGCAAGCGGGTATTAACCGAATATCCATTGGCGTGCAGAGTTTCAGCCCGAATAAACTGGCACGCCTTGGCCGTATTCACGGGCCGGATGAAGCCAAACGGGCGGCATGTTTAGCCGCCAGTCTGGGGCTACGCAGTTTTAATCTGGATTTGATGCATGGTTTACCGGACCAAAGCCTTGATGAAGCGCTGGATGATTTACGTCAAGCAATCGCATTATCACCACCGCATCTTTCATGGTATCAGTTGACTATTGAACCTAATACCAGCTTTGGCTCTCGCCCTCCTATTCTGCCCGACGATGACGCTTTATGGGATATCTTTTCACAAGGTCATCAATTGCTGACAGCAGCAGGTTATCAGCAATATGAAACTTCTGCTTATGCTAAACCAGGCTATCAATGCCAGCATAATCTCAACTACTGGCGCTTTGGAGATTACCTTGGCATTGGCTGTGGCGCTCATGGAAAAATCACATTTGAAGATGGCCGTATTCTGCGCACAGTGAAAACCAAACATCCCCGTGGATATATGCAAGGACGCTATCTGGATAAACAACATCAAGTAGAAAATGAAGATCGGCCATTTGAATTTTTTATGAACCGATTCCGTTTACTGGAAATGATGTCAAAACAAGATTTCAGTGATTTCACTGGGTTATCTGAGACCTCAATCCGTCCTCAAATTGAACAAGCCTTAGCCGCGGGTTATCTCTCTGAAACAGCAATACATTGGCAAATTACGCAGAAAGGGAAACTGTTCCTAAATTCATTATTGGAACTATTTCTCTAGTACAGAAATTGCCTTTGGAAAATTCAGCTCCGTAAAGATTATCTTTGCATAAAATTGATACCGCCATTGGTTTCGTTTCTATTCATAATACATTTCCCCCACTGAACTTCGGTGGGGACTCCATTAGACGGTGGCGACTGATTGCCCCATGTTGGATTTCTGTTCCTTTCAGAGGAGTAATTGCCTCCCAAATTTAAATAATATCTAATTTATAACTTAACCAAGGCATTAATATTGAAATAATAATCCACAATTTAATTTTCAATGATAAAAACTCGATATATAGAAAAATAAATCAACAAATATAATATAAAAATAATAATATAAAAATTTATTAATCCACCTACCCTAAAAATATATTTATCCATGTAGATAATAGTTAATATCGACCATCAATAAGAATATTAATTAAAATTTAATAAAACCATATTTTACACAAGATTAATTTTAATATATGTGAATTATGCCACAATAATATCACTTAAATCATCTCAAATACGACTATATTTAATTTGTGCTTGGCTGTATTTCTATTGATAAGCACGAACATTTAAAAAATCATTTTTAATTTCACTTTGATTGGGGTGAAAAATGAATATTGAAAATAAAGAAATGTTATATACTTTATCCAAAGAAGACCTCGCTACAGCACTGACGCCGTATTATAAAGATTTTTATGATCAACTTTCGGATCATCAAAAAGAAAATATTAGTTTTGACATGGTTGTAAATGATGCTTACAAGAGATTGCATTTTAATAATTCAGCTCCAACTGACACTGATGGAAGATCAAAATTAATAGAGTACGCAGGTGTATCTCCATGTACTCTTGCAATTGGTACAGTTGTCGCAGGTGCTTTTAAACTTGCATTTAAATTCATGGGCATACATGAACCCGAAAGAGAATCAGCCACACAGATATTATTGAAAAAATTAGGTCATGAGGCTATACATGAGTTATTGACTATAGTTCATGACCTTAAGAATTCGAATTCTATTACTGATAAATCAAAGAATACCTGGTCATTAATTGCTAAAGTTAAGGATGATATAGGTATTTCTGGAATAACTAATTGCTTAAAGGAGTCAATGCATTGGTACGACTGGGTTATTACTGGAATAACTGCAATAGCACAATTAACTATATGGTTTGCTACAGATGGAGCTGCATTTATTGTAGAAATAGCACTGGCTGGTCCTGCTATAGCCAGATTGGTATTTGACTCTGTAGACGCGGTTAATACTTGTTCATAAAACCTTTATCTGTAATCTCATTTAATTATCAAGGAACTTATTATTTATTATAAGTTCCTTTCAATATAAATATCATCCTTCATATTATAAACTCGAATAAATCAGACGCTAAAATATAAAACAAATAATGTTTTCACCTTGTAAATTCAATATAATAATCACCATTAATATCTACAAATAATTTCTCTGTCCAATTATATATAACAGAAATACATTTATTATTTCTTAATAACAACATTAGTTTTCACACCATTATTATAACAGATTAAATTTTTATTTTATGAATAGATAAGACATTGTTTTGAATAGAAAAGATTTGTCTATCTTTTAAATTATTAATACTGAAAATACGAATAATAAGCCAACTACTCATAGAATATTGCCCCAGTCGGGCAAGATTTAGACCAAAAACCTGACAGTCACCAGCATAAAATAACCGATAACTGTCAGACCAAATCTAAAACAATCCATTGTCACTATTCAAATTCAAAATGGCGCATAACCTGATTAAAGGGCATCAGCTACAGCATTAACTTGTGCAGTTAAGCTTTCCAAACCACCACCCGATAAATACCACAAATCAGATTTCAGGTAAGTGATTTTGCCATTCTTATACGCCGAAGTAGATTTTATTTTATCATCTTCAAATTTTTCTTTGTTCAGCTTACCTGCGCCAATTGCTTCACTACGGTCAATAATGAGAATCACATCAGGATTGGCTTTAGCAATCATATCAGAAGTCACTACAACGAATTTGTTTTTATCTTCACCAGCAGGAATAGATAATTCTGCTTTCTGTGCCTTAACCACGTCATACACTACGCTCTGGTTGTTCAGCACTAATTTACCTGCGTTATGCAGCAATACTAAAACTTTTGCGCCAGAAGACTTAGCTTTATCCTGAGCTTTAGCAATGGTTTTTTCCAGCTCAACAAGCTGATCTTTTACTTCACTCTGTTTATTAAACAATTCACCTAATAACGTTATGTTACTTTCAACTGAAGCCAGATAATTTTTGCTATCAGTTCCCAGATTAATTGTCGGTGCTATTTTTGACAACTTTTCATAGGAAGAAGTTTGACGCCCGCTAATAACGATCAAATCAGGTTTAATTTGCGCCAATTTTTCCAGATTTGGCTCTTTCATACCCCCCGCATTTTCTACCCCTTTAGGTAAGCTATTACGGAGATATTCAGGCGTATTACCAGTAGGTAATGCAACAACCCTATCTGATAAACCTAATTTAACTAATGAATCATAAATACCGAAATCAAATGAAACGACTTTCTGAGGATTTTTTTTTGACTTCAGTTTCACCGGAAAGGTGCTTAACTGTGATCTTATCATTAGTCTGAGCTGTAACTACATTTGGGGTAACTATATTTGGTGTAACTACAGAAGATTCCTGACTAAATGCGGAATGGCTTGCAACAGCAAATAACGATACCAGAACGACAGGGATTATCTTTTTCATATATCGCACTCCAAGAAAGGATATTTAGTAAACATTTGCATTCTAGGTAGCGAAAAAAATATGTCAATCTAAATAAGAATCAATTTCAAATTGATTCTTATTTGTGATTATTAGCAATTATTTAATAGAATTCAGTAACTCAATTCTTTGTTGCTCAAGGCCACTGACCTTACCGCAAACCTCTTTGCCAAAACGCTGGAAATCTTCTTCCTGAGTCCGCCATTCAGCTTTCAAATTATTCTGCAATCCACCCAAACTACCAAGCAACGATTGTAATGCCTGATTGTTATCACCATTTAGGCTAAATTGTTTATTGCCAATCTCATTAATACTGTCCTGTAACACCCCACCAAGACTTTGCTCGATTAAGCTACGGCTATCTTTTTCAACCTGCTTAATTGCTTGATGGTGGAATGCCATACCATCAGAGCGAGTTTCAATAATTCGGTCTATTTGCTGGTTAAGCCCTGACTCAAGCTCAGACAACCGATTACGCACATTGCTATCCTTGCCGATAGTATCCACTACCACTTTATCCAAGGACTTACGAGCCGTTATCAGATGTTTTCCGGTTTCTTGCTTAATCCAAGGCAAATCCTGCCGCAAAGCCTGCTGATAACGTTGTGCTTTCTGACGCTGTTCAGTATTTAAACTTAAGTTCTTACCATCGCGAGTTACTGAACCATCCGGTGAAATCTGGAGATTGCTACTTGCCCCCACAACCTGAACTGATCGAGAAGTAATAATAATGTCATTCTGTGGATTTACCTGGCATTCATAACCTGCCTGAGCCTGAGCAACAAATAGCAAAGATGCAACAGTGATAATTTTGCGTAACATGTTTTCTCCTAAGAAAATCACCTGAGAATTAAAAAATGGATTGAGAGTTAAAAAACGGATCGCCCAACACGATCGGCTAACAATTCTAGGGCAGCACAACCCGCCAAAGAGTTCCCCGATCGATCCAATTCCGGTGACCAGACAGCAACAGTAAACTCTCCCGGCACGACACATACGATCCCACCACCAACGCCCGATTTTCCTGGCATACCAATCCTGAATGCAAACTCGCCGGAACCATCATACATACCACAGGTCATCATCAGTGCATTAATCTGCCGGGCCTGACGAGGACTAAGGATTTGCTGTTCAGCACCTATCGTACTCCCCTGATTCGCCAAATAAATAAAACACTTAGCAAGCTCAATACAGTTCATTTTCAAAGCGCAATAATGAAAATAAGTTTGCAGTACCGCGAGCACATCATTATCGAAATTACCGAAGGATTTCATCAGATAGGCAATCGCCGCATTGCGGTGAGAATGTTCCATTTCAGAACGGGAAACTTTGCTGTCGTAACAAATATCAGGGCAACCAGCAAGTTTGCGCACCACTTCCAGCATACGCTGTTTAGGCGCACTCAATCGCGACTGCAACATGTCACAGACAATTAATGCACCCGCGTTAATAAAAGGGTTACGGGGTTTGCCTTTTTCCAGTTCCAATTGAACTAACGAGTTAAATGGCTGACCTGAGGGTTCCTGCCCGACCCGTTGCCAGATCTCTTGTTCCTGATAACGCGTCATGGCTAGAGTCAGGCTTAATACCTTAGAAATAGATTGAATCGAAAAACGCTTCTCAGCATCTCCGGCACGGAATATCTGCCCATCGATGGTACAGATGGCTATTGCCAGGTTATCAGCAGGAACTTCCGCCAATGCAGGAATATAATTTGCCACTTTCCCTTGGCCAATCAGGGGACGAACTTGTCGCAAAATATCCGACAATAACGTATTAGAGAACGTTGTACTCACTGATTTTACTCCAGACAGGGGCACTCATTAATCACCAGAGACCCCTGTTGTAATTCATGCAAGCTATTTTATAGCGATATACCCGTTATCTTTCAAGTTGCCTCTTTGTTGGCTGTACTCACTCACCCCGGTCACATAGTTCTCTATGCTCCCGGGGATTCGCTCCCTTGCCGTCGCTATCCATCTTGAAATCCATAGGGTATAGATTAATCAATCCCACCAAACATCAAACAATTCGGAAGTCATGACATCTTCCATACCGCGATCCTTCAACCACTTTTCAACCAATTGGCGATGCTCTTCTGTACACATACCAATTTTTTGCAAACAGATTAAACCTTCCCAATGCAGATAACCGCTGGCATCCAATGCTAAGCCATTAGATTCAATCAGCTCATCAATAAATGCATCAACAGTGCTATCGATAACATCTACAGGTGTATTAGACGGGAAACTCCACTTAACAGAAAAACCTAATTCCTTAAATTCATCAATATGCATCTTCTTACGCAAACGACGACTGCGGTTTTTAGCCATTACTTAATCCTCTTAAACATTATGTCCCACACGCCATGCCCCAACCGCTGACCGCGCAATTCAAATTTCGTTATCGGGCGTGAAGATGGACGCGGTACATAATCACCATTCTCAGACAAATTAAGGTAATTATCTACGCCATTCATCACTTCCAACATATGCTCAGCATATGGCTGCCAATCAGTCGCCATATGGAATACGCCACCCACTTTCAACTTGCTTCTTATCAATTCAGCAAATGGTGGCTGTACAATCCTGCGTTTATTATGACGTGCTTTATGCCACGGATCCGGAAAGAAAAGCTGTACCATTTCCAAACTATTATCCGGGATCATGTTTTCCAGCACTTCAATCGCGTCATGGCACATCACCCGCAAGTTACCGATATTTTCATCTTCTGCGGAAGCCAGACAAGCGCCGACGCCAGGTGCATGAACTTCAATCCCAAGAAAATCTTTTTCTGGATTCTGGCTTGCCATTGTGACAAGGGATGTCCCCATACCAAAGCCAATTTCCAGCACCACAGGGGCTTCTCGCCCAAAAAGTGCTGCCAGCTCCAGCTTTTCTGCCTGATATTCAACACCTATTTTTGGCCAGAGATTATCAAGTGCTTGTTGCTGACGATTAGTTAACCGGCCCTGACGACGAACAAAACTCCTAACACGGCGCAACGCCCTGCCATTTTCATCAAATTCCGGCGAAATTACGTTATTTATCATGGTATTTCTGTCAGTTTTAAAGGCATTTATTCAGCCGTTCATGGCTGCTTTACCAGCAAACCACCTAAAGAGAGCGCATTATCCAAAGATGGGCGATTTTAGCAAGTCCGATCGTGACAAGTACAATTTTAATACGAAATTTAATACGAAATTGCGTAGCGCTGCGAAAACAAAGTTCCGGTTTACAGCAAGGTTACACTATGTTGCAATCCTATTCACGAAACACTGATTTTCCCTAAAGATAATTATCCCAATGATGGAAGCAAAGCAATTCTCCACAGTGGTACTGGATTGGTACCATCGTTACGGTCGTAAAACCCTGCCCTGGCAATTGGAAAAGACCTCTTATCACGTCTGGCTTTCAGAAGTGATGTTGCAACAAACTCAGGTTGCGACGGTCATTCCCTATTTTCAGCGCTTTATTTCACGTTTTCCCGATGTGACTTCACTTGCCGCAGCCCCCCTTGATGAAGTCCTACATTTGTGGACCGGCCTTGGTTACTACGCTCGCGCTCGTAATTTACATAAAGCAGCACAACAGGTTGTGGAGTTGCACCAAGGTCAATTCCCAACAACTTTTGAAGATGTTGTCGCCTTACCTGGCGTTGGTCGTTCAACAGCGGGGGCAATCCTTTCACTTTCTCAAGGTAAACATTTCCCAATTCTTGATGGCAACGTTAAACGAGTATTAGCCCGCTGTTATGCCGTGGAAGGTTGGCCAGGTAAAAAAGAGGTTGAAAGCAACCTTTGGCAAATCAGCACCAATGTAACGCCGGCGCAAGAGGTGGAATATTTTAATCAGGCGATGATGGACTTAGGCGCAATGGTTTGCACTCGCAGCAAGCCGAAATGTGAAATCTGCCCATTAAATCAAGGATGTATCGCTTACGCTAACCATAGCTGGACCAAATATCCAGGTAAAAAACCTAAACAGAGTATTCCTGAGAAAACAGCTTATTTCCTGCTGATGCAGAATAATGATGCTGTCTGGCTGGAACAACGCCCACCAACGGGGATCTGGGGTGGTTTGTTTGCGTTTCCTCAGTTTGAGAGCATGGATTTGCTAAATGGCTGGTTAGAGCAATCAGGTATTTCTCACAGTAAATATGAACAACTCACCGCATTCCGCCACACATTTAGCCATTTTCATCTAGATATTGTGCCGATAAAAATAAATATTTTATCCTTTACTACCTGCATGGATGAAAATAAAGGACTTTGGTATAACTTACAGCAACCCGCGACTGTTGGGCTGGCAGCACCAGTTGAATATCTATTACAGCAACTAAGCTAATCTCATACCCACTATTTTGAGGATTTATTATGAGCAGAACTGTTTTTTGTACTTTCTTACAACGTGAAGCCGAAGGACTGGATTTTCAGCTTTATCCGGGCGAATTGGGCAAACGCATTTTCAATGAAATTTCCAAAGAAGCATGGGGACAATGGATGAGCAAACAAACCATGCTGATCAATGAGAAAAAACTCAACACCATGAATCCGGAAGATCGTAAATTGCTTGAACAGGAAATGGCTAAATTCCTGTTCGAAGGTCATGATATTCAAATTGATGGATATACCCCACCAGAAAAATAATATTTAGCTTTCATCAGAGCCAGCGGCTCTGATGTTGTATTCAATACCAGATGGCAATGTAAGATGAAAAAACTGTTAGCACTGTTTGTTATTGCCCCAATTCTTGTTTCCTGTACCAGCAACAAAAATCGTGAATACCGTGAAGAATATATAAAAGATACCAATGGTTTTGATATTTTGATGGGCCAGTTTGCTCATAACATTGAGAACATTTGGGGGTTGCATGAAGTATTAATTGCAGGCCCAAAAGATTACGTAAAGTATACCGATCAATACCAAACTCGCAGCCATATCAATTTTGAAGCTGGAACGATCACGATTGAGACAATTTCCCCAATTGACCCTACGACCTATCTACGCAAGGCCATTATCACGACCTTATTAATGGGTGACGATCCAGGTTCCGTTGATCTCTATTCTGATACTAACGATATTCAGATCAGTAAAGAACCCTTTCTTTACGGACAAGTTATGGACAACAACGGCCAACCGATTCGTTGGGAATGGCGAGCAACACACTTTGCAGATTATCTGATTGCCAACAAATTACAAAAACGCCAATCTGGTTTACATGTCATTTGGTCTGTCACTATACAACTGGTTCCAAACCATTTGGACAAACGTGCTCATAAATATCTGCCACTGATTCGTCAAGCTTCCATTAAATATGGCATAGATGAATCCCTAATTTTGGCAATTATGCAAATAGAATCCAGCTTCAATCCCTATGCAGTCAGCCGTTCTGATGCACTTGGGCTGATGCAAGTTGTACAACACACTGCTGGCCGTGATGTCTTTAAGATGAAAGGTAAATCAGGGCAACCAAGCCGTAGTTATCTATTTGATCCAGAAAATAATATCGATGCCGGCACAGCATATTTATCGATATTACAAAACAGTTATCTGGGTGACATCACTAATGCAACATCTCGTCGTTACGCGGTAATAACGGCTTACAACGGTGGCGCAGGTAGTGTATTACGGATATTTTCCAGCGATAAGAAAAAAGCGGCTCAAATTATAAATAAAATGGTGCCGGGTGATGTTTATGAAACCCTGACGACCAAACATCCATCGGCAGAATCACGTCGTTACCTGATGAAAGTCAATACTGCCCAGAAAGTCTATCATCATTAAGACATTAAAATATTAAGAAAATAACGGGGAGCAATTTTTCTACTCTCCGTTATTATTTTGCCTATATTTCTGGCTAATCGAATAATTTCAAAGCATAAATCACTATTCCCAAAGAAATCTATTGACGAGCTCTACCGAATACGGTTTAATGCGCCCCGTTGCCCGGATAGCTCAGTCGGTAGAGCAGAGGATTGAAAATCCTCGTGTCGGTGGTTCGATTCCGCCTCCGGGCACCAATTCAAAATGCGCTTGTTGGGAGATAAAAACTTAACGGGCGTTCGATACTGGGACATAAGTGCATCGTTACAGTTGACTTAATCTTGCGTCGCTTCGATATAAAGTATAAAGGTTCTAGATTCAGGATATCTGAGAGATCAGGTGTCCTTTTTTCGCTCGAGCGCAATATTTACAAGTTCTATTGCAACTGTCAAGCCATCCAAACTAAAATCAATGAATTAATTAACACGATGTTGTATGTTGGTTACTCAACTTTCCTCATTGATCAGAAGAAAGTTAATTATGGGTGATGGTATCAGTTCAAAAAAATTCCCTATCCTGCGACAGGGAATTTGTAATAGATTAAGACAAGTTCAATCAATAGCAGACATATTCTGCTTTATCCGATTAACATTTCGCCTCTCTCTGACTCAGCATCGATATACAGCATTAATTCACGCTCCAGCGTACGCCCGGCAGTATCCAGATTGATATCAATATATTCCATCGTAGTAGTAATACTGCGATGCCCCAATAATCCGCGTACCATTTGCAAATTACGATCAGGCGCTTTCATCAGTTCAGTTGCCAATGTATGCCGGAAACGGTGTGGACCCACATCAAATCCACACTCCTTTGACAAGCGCCGAAAGAATGATTTTATCGTCTGTAACGGGTCGGTTTCGTTTCCCCTGTCTGTTTTGGCGGTAAAATAGTCCACACAAAACAGGGGATCATTCAGTTTTGCCCCAGCGGCCTGAGCACGTTCCAGCAAAATTTCCAGTCGCGGATACAACCATTTCACCACCGGCACCTGGTGTTCATAATGGTTCTTACTCCCCTCGGAGCAAAGAATAATCCGACGTTCTTTCAGATCAATATCTCCAAGCCGGATATGTAATAACTGATTTTACCACATCCCGGTATAACGCAACGTATCCAGTACCGTCAGCCAATACCAGGTCGGATATAATGCACAGCGGGCACGATGGTTATCCCCTGTCCGTCGCTCCCGCTCTTCAAATTGCCCCATCGTGAGATACAAGGCTGTCAGTTGTTTTTTGGTCAATGTTTTCTTTTTATTTTTGTTCGCATTGACCTTTACACCATTAAATGGGTTTTCCGTTTGGGCCAGTATCTTTTCTTCTATCGCCAAATTAAACACCGCCTGCATATGCGTAATCTTACTGTTCCAGGTCACACCTTTCAGTCCGCGCTGATGCAACACATATCTGCGCCATGCCAGGACCTGCTGTCGGGTCACTTGAGCAGGCCGATTGTCCACACCTGCAAACACCTGGAAGGTATTCACCACCTTGCGATAACTTGACTCCGTATCCGGCCGCAATATTTTGGCAAAAAAATACTCATCCAGCAGGTTATCCCAGGTCATACTGTCCATCTCTACTTCCTCACTTCATCAATTTAAAAACCCATTGCGGGGCGCAAAAAATAACATATTGTTATTAAAGATGCTTTCTCATGAAATCATGATAAAAGGGCTATCTTCCGGTACAGAACGGTCACGATAAAGCAACGTGTTTTTGATTAAGTAGCCATGAATACGTTGATAGGAACCAGTCCGATCAGCTGAATCATAAAGATGACAGCAACAAAAACACTTTCCACCACTGACTCGATGTCGTCCCAGCCGCTCAAATGCGGTTTGTACCCGTTTCCATTTTTCGCTAACCTCTTTGCCATCTGCCTGTTTCTTCTCACCGAGAAACTGGAAGAAAATGGCCGGCGCACTCACAAACACAAAACCACTGACCAGATGTATCCGGGCTTGCGGCGTATTAATGGTCATCACTCCATGCCTTAACCCAGCGGACAGCCAGTCCCAGAATTGCTCTCCAATACAGGATGTCTCAATAACATTTTCATGCTGCAATGTTGTCTGAACCGCGTGTTGTGAAGGCACCGGCGTGTATGGCGGTATGATTTCTGCTTCACTGGCCACAACCTGTTCTGTCACTGTGCCCGCGACATTTATCCCCATTAACGACAATAGCTGTTGCGTGCTCCCATCCGGCGGCATCCCCTTCTCCGGCGCGACTGTCATGACGGCAGAAGAGATCTCATCAACCGGCCTCACGGCTGATGAAACAATTTCAGTCATCGGGTTATCTTCCTGCCGTCTCTGAGAAGGCAGAACACTGTCCATTGTTGTTGATAAAGGCGTAGCAGAAACATCGAGGTTTCCTGAAACAATCATTTGCGGCGATGCCGCCGAGACAGAGAATATTGCCGGCGCACCTGCTTTATTCAAAGCTGCTGTAATTATCTGATTTATTGCGTCATCTTCCTTCATCTCACCGGAGAGGGAGAGAATACAAAATAGCGAAGAGAAGGCATCAGGTATGGACGCCAGCCAGGTCAACGCCTTAGCCGGCAGCAATCGTCCGGCGAGTAACACCCCGAAATGACAGGCAACCCTCGTCTCCACTGGAGGAGTTTTGAACCGGAAACGATACGGCCCCTGCGGCACAACCAATCCCGGGTACCAGGGTTGGCCTTCATCCAGTTCTCCGTCAAACTGGGCCAAAACAGGTAAAAAATGAAATAACGCAGCGTAAAACACCACCGTGCTCCATATCACACTTTGTTCTGCCTGCGTCTCAGGGGCTACACCCGGCGGTAACATCTGCCCTTTCGCCAGACGTACCGCAAATGCAGTACATTGCAAAGTCACATCTATCAAGCCACCCAGGTGGGCATAAGGCCCCTGCGGTGCCGCCGGAAGTTGTTGCATCAATGCAACACACTCATGTAACGGGGCCAGCCACAATGCCTGATAGTGTGTTTTAGGTAATGCACTGTTGTCCCACAGACACTGTAAACACTGCCGTCGCCGGGAAATATCCAGCAAGAGCCTGGACTCAGACGGCAAAAAGTAGCCTGCTTTGACCGTTTCTGGGATGGCGGTGGGTTGTGGAAGTAACTTTTTTCCTGCGGATGTTCCCGCCAGCAGGATTTTAATTTTTTTCAACACGATTAATCTCCTCTTTTTTCCCAAAACCCTAATACATCCTCTAACAGGGACAAGGCAAAACTCTTTTCCGGGAATAAAAATTAATCGATGAAAACCGCACGCAATGATTCAAACGTTCCCAATTCCGTCACGGGTAAACGAAGCGTGTATCCGGTTATTTCGTTGAATCAGTCATGATAAGTACAAAAGGCACATGGCGGCTCATGCAAGAAAGGATTAAGGGAAATAGAATGTGTCCAGTGCATCTGGGAAGCACTATCGATTCAGACCAAAACGTGTCAGAGATGAACAAAACAGCCTCAATCGATTTATTTCTCATCTCCGTCCTGTTGGATAAAACTCCGGCCCAAGAGCCGGAATTTGCTTAATCCAGTGTCTCAAACCGTTTGAACTTCATGCTGCTTACGATTTTTCCTGAGACGACAAGGCCAGTTTTCCAGCCAGTGTACCGGGGTATACATGACCCGATGACGTTCATTTGTCAGCGCATTACCTACCACCACCTCCCCGGGTATCCCCAACAGAGAAAGCTGGATATACGCCATGGAAGCGGCTACGACGTCCATATCAACGCAGGATACCCACATATGCCGGGCAGGGATATAGCCTGAGGTTTTCAATTCTTCCGCCACCGCAATAACCATACAACCCGCGCCACAGGCAGGCTCGTACAAGGTGAAAAAGGGGTGTTTCTCTAAAAATTGTCGCATGTCACTCAACTGCATGTTTGCCATCACCCGGCTAATATGCCAGGGTGTGAAGAATTGCTTCAGGTGCTTGCTACCCAGATTCATCTCCATGAAAATGCCACCAAGAAAATCGTGGGGTTCGTGTTCCAATCCCCTCATGACATGCACAAGCAGTTGAGACAGCCGGGTCACATCTTCCGGTTCATAATGTTTTATGATTTGCAAATACTGTTGCTCCAGCTCACTGTCCGGGCAAACAGCATTATGCAAACTGATTGCCGCACACTGCACAAAATCACCAAATACCCGGTAGCGATGATGATAACAAGCTGTCTCATTCAATAAAGCCATAAACGCTTTTTTGTGATTAATCAATACAGACAAAACGTGTTCCTGAGAAAAGGGGGAATACGCCCCTTCAGAGGAAATATTCCCCCAATGGGTAAATCGCCGGCGTTATATCCGCCGGCAGTAGCGTTATCAGATGCTCAGGCAAACCTGAACCTGTTTTTTTATGTCAATTCACCCCAGGGAATTTCCCTGCGGGATAACATTGTCAGCGCACTAACACCCGTCATGTGAAATATTGCCGAGAATGTAGGCCGGCCCTATTACTTTACGGATACCGTCTTCCTCACCAAATTCCAGCTCATCGATGCGACCTTCTTCCCACTGCCCATTCCGATATTTGTCGTAACCACAAAAGTCACAAACATCCTCATAATAGTGGGTGATATGGCAGTGATATTGTCCGGACAAAGGTGCTATGATTTTTGCATACCATGGCTCCCAGGGCGCTGTATCAAAATTCCCGGTCAGACTGCCATCGTCATTGTGCTTCCAGGCTATGTCATAACCTCGCGGCCGTGTCATACCGTACAATCGGATATACAACTCATGAGTCGTCTCGTGATCCCTTAACAACCCACCGCAAAATCCATTGATTTCACTCGCAAGATGGGTCGGTATCAGCAGAAACAAGTCACAAGGAACCGTTTCTGTCAGCCGGTCATCAAGATGAGACCACAGCATTTCAGCATCACGTTCTGCGTTCCAGGTCAACAGACCGAACCAGTCACAGGATTTTTGGTTAAACAAAGCCCTGATGGTTTCCCGCTCTGCCGGGAGCAACGTCTCCCATTTTCGCGCGGCCAGACCACTTTGTTGGTATAGCCTGTCAATCTGTTGGCTGGTGACTTCATCAAGCGCCACATTCTCTTTTAACAAGGTCAGCCAGTGCTCAAACGCCCGGTTTTCCGGTGAGTCTACCCCTGTTTCTGTCGCTACCAGCGCCGGATAAAGTGGGTAATCTGTCGTTTCAGTGGGTTGCAGGAGACCGGCACAGCCCGCGACAAACAGCTTAATACTTTGATGGATAGCCTGCCCGTAATAGGGAATGACGTCTCCCAATCCCCATTGTTGCAGAGCAACCAGTTGGTCAGGTTGACCCGTGATATGCAAACGATTAGCGTACCCCTTCGGCATAGTAAAAAATCCTCTTTTTTTACCTGAAAGAGGGCTTACCTGTGGAGGTAATGCCCCCACAGGCAAGTGATAAGTTCAGCAATGTGAAAAAAGGCTATCTGACTTTCGGACAGCCCCGTCCAAATTATTTATAGCCGGACAGCCGGTCTCCATAATTTTGTGGCCTGTCCATCAGGGCGCCTTCTTTTTCCAAGCGCCGCGATAATCCTGCCCGTCATCACCCGTTACAAATCAGGCCGGAAACGCCAGCCATGACGACGGGCGACTTTGTTCTTACGGACAGTTTTTGGGGCTGTTTTGGTCTTAATCTTTTTCATCAGTAACGCTCCGAAATAAAAACGGGCGTTATCCCCTGACGGGAAATAACGCCCGTCAGGGTGAAAAATAACCACCGGCGTACCCGCAGCTAGGATTAACTTTCAATCAAGCTGCTAACTTTCGTATGGGGGTAATGGTACTCTCCGGGTGGGTTTTCAGCACAAACTGCTCATCTACCCAGGTGATTGCCTCATCCACCACATCCCGATAATCTCTGACTGTTGGGTTGTTAACATCTTCAATGTCTACATCTGATCGAAAACTCTCTATCACACGATCATTTTTGTATACCACATCAACCCGAAACTAGACGGGCGTCATAAATCCATCGGAGACCGCATCGATATAGTCTTCGAGATACCCTGACTCAAATTCCTCTGCATCAATATTGTGCAAATCCTGTGGCCCCATTAATACATCGATGTAACCGATAGCGGAGGAAAAACGCCGTATTAAACGGGGTTCAACCTGTAAGTAACGCAGAAATTGACCCAAACGTTCAAAACAATACAGACACGTTTCTGTCAACTGCTTATCCAAATAGTCCATAAAACGTGTCCAGTACTGTTGCGTTTTACTGAACTGTTCCAGCGTGATTTGTTCCTCCTCCGGCAAGTTATCCTGTGCCGTCAGACGGAGAAACTCCTCCGCCGACATATTCAGCAAAACGGCTGTGTTGGGTCTGATAAGGGTATCCACACGACCACTGCTTTCCGGATGGGTATAAGGCATCAGCATCGGATCCTGATAAACATGAGATATCGCATCCATTCCCCGTATCCATAACGTCAGGATACGCTCACTATTTCTGCATCTGGCCCGGTTTGCCGGATCCTCAGACAAACTGTCCAAAAGATGAGTCATGATGGGCAAAAGTAACTCTTTGGTAAACTTTATATGGGTATTGACGTAATCTCCCTGGCTCTCATGAAACAGATAGAAAATAGCGTCGTCATCCAGCTCCAGCCCCATTCGCTCTGCGAATTGATGACGGATATAAAAACGTAATAAAGACATAAGGGAAATCTCGTGATTGACGGGGTTCCCCCTGTAGGGGATATCCCCTATCGGGTTAATGTGATGCCACCCAATGGTGACTTTGAATTAAAGATGTGATGTCAGCCAGCCTTACGTATCACTATTTCGTCTTCAACTTTCTGACGCTGGCGTTTAAACTGCCAGAAGCCTAAATGGTACATTGGCGTCACCATTTGCTGAGACATGACATGAGTGAGTGAATTGCCTACCGTGACCACGGCCGGAACACCCAGCAACGACAGTTGGATATATGTCATCATCGCGGCAACCGGGTCGATATCGACACAAAACGCCAACATCTGCTGCTGAGGATTAAACCCCGCTTCCAGCAGAGTCTGATGCATCGCAATAATCATCCCGCCGGCGCCACAAGCCGGGTCAGACACCGTGATATATTCATGCTCTCCGGATCCCAACTTCGTCAAGCCTTCAGTGAACTGCATTCTGGCCATCATATGGCTGACAGGAAACGGCGTAAAATACTGACCGGCCTGGTCATGACCTAATTCCAGCGCCATGAAAATAGACCCCAGAAAATCACCGACCTCATACTCCAGACCCATAATAACTTCACTCAGCAAACGACTCAGCCGGAATGCATCTTCACGGGAATAACGTTTAACCCGCTGCATATAGTCAGCTTCAAATTCCTCATTTTGCAACAGCGCGTTATACAATGAACAGGCGGCCATATGCACAAAATCACAGAACACCTGCCAGCGGTTTTCATGGGGTGCAATCTGGTTAAACAGTCTGATAAAAGCCTGTTTATGTGGATTCGGTTCCCGGTAAGTTGCCGCTAATGGCAGCGCCACAACGTTATCGTCAGGCGGATCATTATCTTCATCCGCATAGCCACGGTCAGACGCCACCGGCGGTAACAACAACTCCTCAGCGTGTGATGATCTGTCCGGCTCGCCAGTATCCGCGGGTTCTGCCACCGGGATCCGAGCATAGTTCAGACACGATGGCTGGCTGGAGAATAACGCCAGTGCCTCGCTGGCCTGCCCCAACTCTTCCGGGAACAACCTGCCTTCTGGCTGGTCATGCCGTTCCCAGTGATATATTCGGGCTAAAGCACTGACAGCCATCAGCGGCGTAATACCCTGATCAATATGGCGCTGAACCACCTCATCATATTCCAGCATGGTGTCATTCAGCGGCAGACCATAGTGCTCACTGAGCAACACGGCAGCCATCTGCTGCCACAATTCCACCTGGGTCGGTAACTGCTGTCTGCGGTCTTGCAAATAATCCATAGCACGGCGGGCATCATTAGCCACCTGAAATAACCACCACGGATCTGAACCCAAAGCGTGTTCCCAGGGTACTGTATTATCAGGATAGACCGGGTTACCCCGGACACCGGTTAATGCCGCCACAAACGCCGCGCCCAATGCTGTCACCCATTGTTCCCGAGCTTCATCTAACTCACTTTGGGTTGTCAGGCCAAAGCGGTTTAACCGGGACGGATGGCCAGTGGCATAAACCAGTTGATGCAACAAGTCATGCCAGTATTGTGAATCTTCAACGTAGTCCCGCCGGACAGGCAGCTCAATACGGTCATGAAATGGTCGGTAAACGGGCACGATGCCCGACCGATGAACCACCGGGATCCCACTGGCCGTCACCAGTTGCTGAACAGCGGTAAAACCGGGAGCCGGACGCGGAGGTAAAGGAAAACCGGGTTGAAGTTCTGTCGGCAGTCCTTCACATTGTTCCAAATTAATGACACGTATCAGCGACATTGAAGGCCGGTAACGGACGATGGTTGTCGGTTTTTCACCGTTGACCACCCATCCGCCTAATGCTCTTAACTCATCACCGGTTAACCAGCGGTTAGATATCAACTGCCGCTGCAACATAGTTTGCCAGAGCAACAGCACATTGATACCGCTAAACGGTTGTCCGGTCAGCGCATGCTGCGGCAAACCGTACTCACTGGCCGCTTGCCAGGGCGCCCATCCACTTTCCAGGCTGTCTGTAAGACGTCGGGTTATTAACCGGCAGATATCATCCGGTAGGTAAGAAAGGGTCATCATTTTTCCTGTCTAAAATTAAGGAAGAGCCCCTTCCACAGGGAGTCGTCTCTCCCCGGGGGATAAATAATTAGCGCATGAAATAATGCGCTATTTTGGCCGGTAACGCGGTCAGCCAGTGATAAACTGCTGACAAGTCAACCTCGTAAGCGTGAAGCATCAAACACACGCCTGTCACCAGCGACGTTAATGCTATCCCGGTCAACAGCCAGCGACGACGCTGCCTGAGTTTTTTCTCCTTTAGCTGAACCTGTTGATACAGGAACAGCCCCAGCGTCTGCAACTCACTGAACCGGTGAAATTCCTCACGCCGTAAGGCTTCACATGCCTCATCGTAACGCTCAAGCTCGGTCGGATGATGACGAGCAAGAAAACAGCGATAACCGTGATTTCTCAGCGTGTGATAGTGATTGTCGAATTGCGCCTGCAGCCACTGATTAAACCGGCTACGGGTTTTTCTGAATATTTCCGGTTCAGCCAGCGCCTGCACTGACAGGGACTGGGACGGTTCCCGAATGTGTTCTTTCGTCGTCATTGTACTCATAGGGTTAACTCCTGTTGTAAAAAAATGACTGACGGAGTTAACCCTCACGGGTTTCCCCGTCAGGGTGGTCAATAAATTAGGCGTCCAACGCAATCAGCAACCGATCAGATTCATGTTTAAACCGCAGCGCTTGCCATAAGGGGGCCTTCATGTCGCCGTCATGCGGCAAACAGAAAAAACCAAACGTCACCTCACACGTTCCCGGCTTTGCTGCCGACCAGGCTTTGAACGCCTGGTAAATCAGTTGATGAAACCGTTCGGTTTCATATTCCGGCGCAGACGGATAACTTACCATTCGCAGCCAGACTGGCTCTTCAATCGCCACAGCCGGCATCACCGACCGGGTAACGGCAGTCAACGTCTCATTGACCATTATGCAGCCTCATCATAAACCTTTGACAAACTACGCTGTCTCAACAGACGCGTGAGCATCTGCTGCGCCGAATCCACCGCTTCCGTTTCGTCGATAAGGTACCGCTCGCCATAAAACGGCTCCGAACTCTCCTCACCGAAATACAGCAACTCCACACCCGGTTTGTAGCGGTGTCTATCTCTGACCACCACCGGTCTCCCGCACGACTTCGCGTCATCAGAAAGTTGCCATTTACCGGCATACACCGTGTGTCTTCGCGTATGAGCTGCCGGTAGTCTCACCTGTCTTCGACGTAATAGCCGGGACATAACATGGTAAAATGACAGCGAAATCCAACGAATAACGCTCCAAAGTACTGTCACAAAGATCATTAACATCGTTCGTCTCCTTTATCCCCATAACAACTGGAAAACCAGCAACAGCACACCTAACGTCAGGATCCCCGCAATTTTGAACAGCGTTATCATGCCCAAAAGTTTAAGGAGTGCTTCACGATCTCGGTAGTCACGCTCATCACGGATCAAATCGCGGATAAGTGAGCGTTGTTTCGGGGTTAATGTCTCTGAAGCCGGCAGGATTGTCGGATCAGAAGGTGAATGAAAAGCAGGCATTAACAGCTCCTGTTACCGGAAACCCGCCCTTGACGGGGACAAGCCCCGGGAAGTGAAAAAAGATGTCCGTCAAGAACATCATACAAAGTGAATAAATCCGTCAGGTCAATCCTTATCAGGACGCCTTTAAGATACGGGAACTGGCCCTGTTATCGCCAACCCGGGAAACACGCCTCACTTGGGTTAAATAAAAATTCAGTTCGAATAAGCAGATAATATTTAATCAATAGCCGCGAGTATTTTTTCAGCTTCTGAATGCCCACGAGCATAACCATACAAAGCATGAAAGGCTTTAATATCGTCGTCCTGCTCACTGAAATCTGCCAGTTCATACAGAGAGAATAGCGTCACCGTGATGCCAAAAGCCTCCGCTGACATGATCCCCTCAAAACCATTATCCTCAACAAACACACGGTATTGTTGTTGAAACGTCGGAACGGCATAAAAAATGCCATTTGACAAAACACGGCCCTCCCAGAAATCGCCCTGATACCCGGGACATAACCGAATGGCCCGGCGAAAAAACATTTTCTTTAACAACGCCTCAAACCAGCTTTGTGTCGAAAACAGTTCTTCAAACCGGACAGATTTCACCGATATTTCCGTTGATAACGATAAAGTTTGCATAATATTTCCTCGAATGAAAAAAACGAGGAACACTCTCCCTGTATCAGGGAAAAGTCTTCCCCGTCAGGGTGGTAGTCAGAATGGGTATCACGGTATTAACCGCTTATCCGGCAGGTAGAAAATCTCATGACGCCAGTCACCGCAGTCATTATCATCACTGCTGTCAACAGGGGTCAAACAGGTTTCCTATACGTGGTTCGCTTGTACGGGCAGACTCGTGAGTCTCAAAGCCGCATTTTACATTTCCTATTAGCAATCCTCCTGATGACTGAGGAAGATTGTCACCCATCGGGAAACTAAACGCCTCCACTGGGTCAGTAAAATTGCACCTTCATCACTGATGAGTGATACCCGTTTTCAAAGGATAAACGGGTGTACCGCCCAAAGGCGCCACTTTGCAGGCTACAGTGGCATTACAGGTCACTCGAAAGCGTCAGTCTCAGACCCCCTGACATTAAGAGCAGTCACCCGAAAGCGTTCCTCTCAAACTGCAAGAACATTGACAGTTGTTCAAAAACAACAAATAAGCCAATCTATGCTAAACAGAATACTTTTCTTATTCAAGCTAAATCCAAAAACAGATTAATCATGGCCACCCTGTCTATTATACACACGGGCAACATAATGCCCGCGTCCATCCCCATGCCCTAAATCCATTGAAACCATCGCTTCCGCTTCTTTTCGACTGAATCCTTTCGACAAATGATAATTTATGGCCTCAACAGCATAAGCATAACGCAAACTGTGTGGCGAAGACTTTCCGGTTAACCCCGCTTCCCTGACAATATTCCGGTAACGATCAATGGCTGAATGCAAATTCGGCTTATCAATCAAACGCCCCTGATTTTTATTGGCATACTTTATTGCCGCCCTGACTGCCTGGATCACTTTATCCCGATCAACCACCGTCGTGTCACGGGGACGTCCCCCTTTTGTACCAAACACCACCCTCACTCTTTTATCCCCACGCAATAAGGCTTTTTCCCACGTTTTTAATGACTTTGCCGCCTGAACCGCTTCTTCCGTTCGCAGCCCCAGAGCAGTCCCAGATAACGAGAAAGTTGCATGTTTGATTTGCGCTTCCTGCGGCTCGATTGATATCTGTGCATCGGGGCGGGGAAATTGTTGAGTTCTTGCGAGGCACCCCAGCTCTCTGAGCTGTTCGCAGTTTACGCCGTTCTGACCGTTGTCAGACTACCTCCAACGCCAATTTTCACTGACGTCGCCGATCAATACCGAGTCGATTGTTCTCCTTCTTCTGAATATAAAACGTCAACATGATTGTTTTTCACTCAAGACGTTAAGGTGGATTGCGATCTTTAAACCCTCCGACTAGGGTACTACCGTATTGGTCAGAAAGTGGAAGATACGGGGAAAACCTGTATTACGTGGTTTTGGATGTTGTACGCTTGCAGCATCACTTAGTAATCGCTCTGCTTTTACACAAGTGACGCCGCACAACGGTGGACGCTGAAATCATTGACATTCATTGATCCTATTGCACAATTTCCGTACAGAATTCAGAATGTTTATCGTCAGTGTTCAAAACGCAGGTTAATGTTTTTCAGAACGAGGCAAAGAATGCTCTGTCCGTATTGCGTGGTAAGCCGGTTGTGAATAACACCGGGTAACCTTCATCGCCGGACGGTGGGTTGTTGTCCGACGACACCGGCTTCCAAAAGTGCGCAGATGTACCGCATTGTGATACTCTCCCTTACAGGCTATAGGCGTTTTATTTCGCTATCTAATGGGTCGATCATATCACTGGTAATCACATTCAGATGGTAGCGTGTGTCTCAGGCGGGGCTAATGTCAGTGCTATGATATCTAACCAGCCGCTTTCACGCACTCCTGGGATCTAACACTGAAGAGCAATACTATTCCTTTATTCTTTAATTTCTAAAGGTTTTTTATATTTAATGCCGGTTAATTCTGACAAATCGACATCTTTTCCTTCAGTGTGAAAGATTTTTCTGCGCCTCAGGTTGTACAGGTGAAGACAATGCTCACACATGTCAGTAACATTAGCCGGATTTTTGATCGCCTTAAGTGTCCTGACAGCGTATTTACCACATCGGCACCGCACGACATAGATGGCACTGTTTTTATGGTTACCCCGTTGTGATAAAGGGCGGACTCCTAACACCGTAAAAAAGCCATATTCATAGCCCTGGACCTGCATCAATATGTTGATTAATTTGAGTTCTCTTTTATTTAAACGTAAATCATATGTCGTTTTGTAAGGAATAAAATGACTGGATTGTTTTTGACTTTTCTTTCTATTATCATTTTTATCGGTATCGACCATCACTTTCCCTGAACCATTTTAGAATATATTAAAGGTTTTACAATCTAACCGTTTTCACTATTAATTCAATAGAGGAATAGCTAAACTTAATAGGTAAATCGGGTCCAATTCTATTTATTTTTATTATCATAAATGGCGAAGCCTCAATGGGTTCGACCATTGAGGCTTCTATAAATCGTCTACTACCAAAAACAAAAGAGTTAAATAAATTTTCAAAATAATAGATCACTGAAGGGAACTCAGTCCGATTTTTGCGATCTGATCAATTGCCAAAAATCCCAAACCTCAACACGGACTGAGTGATGCCTATCATAGCACCCATACCTCAAAATGAATGCCAGAAAATGAGAAAACTTATCCATAAAACCCGCGATAAGAACTATTCCCGTCGATTGACGGCGTTATTGATGCTCAATGAGGGATTGACGGTGACTTATGTCGCCAAAACCCTTCATGCCGCACGCTCTTCCATCAATCGTTGGGTTGAGTGGTTTACATTATATGGACTCGAAGGACTCAACAGTTTACCGGCTGGCCGACCTGTTGTCTGGGATCTCACCCCTCTCTATAGCCTGTTGCTTTTCTTATTACAACAATCTCCCCAAGAGTTCGGCTATCTTCGCTCTCGTTGGAGCCTTGAGCTTATGACTCATACTCTTAATGAATGACTCAACCTTTCTCTGACACAAAGTGTCCTCTATCGTTACTTTGCTCAGGTGGGGATTGTCTGGCGCAGAGCGGCACCTACGGTAAAACAACCTGATCCTGAACATGAGGAGAAAATGGCAAAGATCGCAGAAGCCAAAGCGAATATTTCGGAAAAACATCCCGTTTTCTATGAAGATGAGGTGGATATTGATTTCAACCCGAAAATCGGCGCAGACTGGTGTTTCAAAGGACAACAAAAACGAGTTATCACCCCGGGAAAAAATGAAAAACATTACCTTGCGGGCTGCCTCAATGCCCAGACAGGGCAAGTCACCTATGTTAAAGGAATAAAAAAGAACTCTGATTTATTTATCAAAATGTTAGATGAACTGAATCATCAATATCCCCATGCGGAAACTCTCACATTAATCTTAGATAACTACGGTATTCATAAAAGTCAGAAGGTAAAGGAGTGGCTGGCACGACATCCCAAATTTACCCTGTTGTTTTTACCGGTCTATTCACCGTGGCTAAATAAAATAGAACGGTTATGGCAATCGCTC